>JAFXXH010000064.1 GCA_017542425.1 Oscillospiraceae bacterium
CACCCACCCCGTGCGGGGTGGGACAACCTCTTGCGGCTCATCGTCAAGATCAAAGTCATTTCAATCCACCCACCCCGTGCGGGGTGGGACAACGTCAAATCCCAGCTTGCACAGGCGCAGCGCGAATTTCAATCCACCCACCCCGTGCGGGGTGGGACGTCCAACGATGCGCGGCTGACGGCTGACGAGGTGCTATTTCAATCCACCCACCCCGTGCGGGGTGGGACTGTTTCTGGATGCGTCCAAAGGCGCAAATGTTATAAATTTCAATCCACCCACCCCGTGCGGGGTGGGACGCGGATGTTGCGGAATGGCATCCAGGCCAAAATCCAATTTCAATCCACCCACCCCGTGCGGGGTGGGACAGCAAACATACACAAAAATCCTTGCGTCTGTTTGCGCGATCATCCAAAATCGTTCGGATGATCCGGCCTCAGCGGAGTGCTTTTTCTCAAAACCGACCCGCTTTTGGCTGTTTTTGCTTTGTTTCTTTGCGCGAACCTCCTGGGGAATCCATGACAGCTTCCGGTTCGCGGAGCTTAGACGCTCAGAAAGCCCTCCGCGTCGTAGGTCTCTTTGACGCCGAAATGCTCGATTTTGGTCTGGTAACGGTTGCCCAGGTAATAAAACCGCAGACTGTCTTTCTTCTCGTCCATGAGGCCGCGCAGTTTGTGTTGGAGCTGGGCGCATTGGGCGGGGTCCAGCAGACATTCGAAGACGGAGTTCTGGACCCGCTGTCCATAGTCCTGGCAGGCCTTGGCAATCTGGCGCAGGCGTCTTCGGCCCGCCGCGTTCTCCGTGTTCACATCGTAAGTAATCAGTACCATCATCGCCGGCACCTCACTTCCACAGGAACGGCGGGTAGGCGTCCAGGTCGCCCCGCAGGAAGCGGGCGAGCAGAAGAGCCTGCACATAGGGGATCATGCCCCAGGGCAGCTTTTCCTGCAGGAAGGGGTGGGCCAGCGTCTCCTGTTTTTTCTCCTGCCAGGCCTTCAAAAAGCGCTTGCGCCCCGCCTCCGTCAGAGAGACCGCGCCGCTGGCGGCGGTTTCAAAGGACGCGGCGTCCATGACCCCCTTGTTCACCAGCGTCAGCACGAAGCGGTCCGCCATGCAGGGGCGCAGCTCCTCCATCAAGTCCAGGGCCAGGGAGCGTCTGCCCGGGCGGTCCCGATGCAGAAAGCCCACATAGGAATCCAGGCCCGCAGACTCCAGGGCGGAGGCGCAGTCCAGAGACAGCAGCACATAGGCAAAGGACAGCAGGGCGTTGACGGGGTCCAGGGGCGGTCTTCTGCTTCGGGTCCGGAAGGAAAAGGTCTCCCGGTTGCGCAGCAGCATCCCGTCGAACACGTCAAAGTACGCCTTTGCGCCCACGCCCTCCACGCCCCGCAGGGCGTCCAGCTCCGTCTGCTCCAGGACCTGGGCCATCAGGCCTTTGAGCGTCTCTGCGGCGGATTCAAAACGCGGGGCGTCCAGGCGCGGGGCGTGGTCCCGCAGACTGCGGCGGAGGCTGCATCGGGCGTTGTACAGCTTCCCGAACACCATGCAGCGGGCGATCTCGCAGCTGCGCAGGTCGTCGTCCGCCACCCGGTACTGCTCCCGGCGTAGCAGCACGTTTCCGCTGGCCGCGCCCTCCGTGCGGGCCAAGAAGCGGCCCCGGGGCGTACAAAAGGCCAGGCCCACCCCACGTTTGGCACAGGCTCCCATCAGAGCGGGAGAGGCCCCCGCATAGGAGAAGCTGACAATGCTCTGCAACGTATGGAGCGGGTAGCGGGCCACCGCCTGTTTGTCCCGGTTGGCCACCACGTTCTCCCCGTCCAAGGACAAATACACGTCCTCACTGGTCACGAACAGCGTATTCAGCAAACGTCTCATTCCGCTTCCTCCAGGGCCTGGGCCAGATAGGCCGCCGCGCTCCGTTTGTTCAGCAGTTTCGGCAGACAGAGGGGCTTCAGCGAACAGGCGTTGCAAAACGTGCCCGGTCTGACCTTGGGCGTATGCCCGCGCCGGTACAGTGCGTGCATCTCCGCCAGGCTGTCCTGGACCTGCTGCCGCAGCGCAAGGGTGAAGGGAACAGTCTCCCTTCTGCGGGTCTCGCCGTAAAAGAGGGCTCCCTCTGGAATGTCACAGCACAGCATCTCCTCCAGGCACATGGCCTGGGCACAGAGCTGGAGCCGGTCCGCCGGGCTTTCCTTTGCGTGGCCCCGCTTGTACTCCACCGGGTAGGGTCGCCAGCGGCCCTCCGTCCCGGCCAGCGTGACGCCCGCCGGGTCCGCGTGCAGCTCCAGCACGTCGCAGGTCCCGGAGACCCCCAGGGCGTCCGAACTGACGCGGACGCCCCGCAGAATCAGCAGATCCCCGCGCCGCTCCCGCACCGATGCGTCGTGGGCCCGCTCATGCAGCAGCGCCCCTTCCGTGGTGCGCAGGTTTTCCGCCCAGAGGTTCTCCAGGTGGATCAGCGCCCACTGGCGGCGGCAGAAGGCGAAGTGCTGGAGGCCGGAGAGGGGGAGGTAGTCGTCTTCTCCCCGGCTCATGCCATGCGGAGGCAGGTCACGCCCTGGGGCACCTTGGTCTCCTCCACGGTGACTTCGTAGTCAGCATAGGAGCGGGGGACGCTGACGCCCGGCTTCCTTTCCACGCGGACCAGTTCGAACAGTTTATGCGCCGGGGCGTTGCCCAGCTCGCTCTCGTGGCGGAACACAATCAGCTCCCGCACAGCCATCTTGCCTCTCGCGGCGGAATGGTCGTGCTCGAACATATTGATGACGGCTTCCCAAAACAGATCCAAGTCCTCATCCGAAAAACCGGTGGTCTTGCGGGCCAGGTTGGCGGAGATATAGCCCTCGCAGCGGTAGAGGCCGTAGGGCACGATGTACTTCCGTCCCATCTCAGTGTCCTTCTTTTCCGCGTCCGCCTCGGTGGTGATGGCAGTACGGGTGATCGTCACCTCCTGGGGCAGGATCGGGTCGATGCTGCGGGAAAAGCCCAGCTGCACGGGTCCGCGCACCTGCCCGCAGTTCAGGGCGCCTTTGACAAAGGTGGTCATCACCGCGCCAAAGCAGCGGATGTCAAAGAAGTTGGCGCACATGAAGTCCCGCAGCTTCTCGTCCAGCGTGGCGTCCCGCTTCTTTTCCTCCTTGAGCTTGTCCGCGTTGACGCCCACCCAATCACAGGCTTCCCGGTCGCTGCGGTTCAACGGCACGCCGTCCTTCACATAGATGCGATACCCCTTGCTGTCCTCCTTTACCGTTTCCACATAGTTGCGGATCTTACGTTTGAGACAGACGTCAGTGACCAGACCGTAGCCGGTCTCCGGGTCGATGCGCGGCATGTTGCCCGCGTCGGGGTCTCCGTTGGGGTTGCCGTTCTCCACATCGAACAGGATCACAAACTCATAGCGGTTTTTGATGGACTCCATTTCACTTCTCCTCCTTCTTTTCATAGCGCTTCTGCGTCTGATGATAATAGCCAAGCTGGAACGCGCCCTGCTCCGGCAGCGTCAGGCGGCTGGGCAGCCGGTCACTCAGGACGCCGTTTAACGACACGATCTGCTTTTCATACCGGATACGGCTTCCCGTTTCCAGCTTGCGAAGATGCTTCATGCAGAGACTTCCAAGCAGGGGGAAAATCGTCGCCGGGGTGGACGCCGCCGCGTTGAAGTATTTGTCCCGGATGGTCGCGTTGATGCCGGGATTGGCTGCCTGCTGCACCGCCTCATAGACGGAAAACAGTCTGCCCAGGGTGTATGCGGGGTTGGTGCTTGCTTCATTCAGTGCCACGCTCAAAACCTCCTTTGGACAACCCTCGTGGGGATTTCTCAAGTAATATGCTTTGATGATCGCCGCCCGGCCCCGGGTGATCTTGCGCTCGGCCCGGATGCGCAGCATCGTCTGCTCCAACAGGGCAGCGGGGTACAGGCCGCCGGTGAAAATTGCCCGGGCTGTCGCACCGGCCAGCACAGGACTGGCCTTTTTGTCCCGCGAATTCAGGTTCACGGTCTCCCGCAGCATGGCCCACAGTGGGATCGTCGCATAGGGGTCATAGGCGGGTCGGACGATCTCCATCCGCTCGTAGTGGGCGTTGACATTGCGCATCAGGCTTCCGAAGGTATCCCGATAGAAGAAGCGGACGGAGAGCCGCGCCGCATTGGGGGACAGACCCAGAATGTAAAAGCGGTGGTCGGGGTTCAAGTTCCGCTCCGGCACGCGCTGGCCGTGGGCCAGTTTTTTCACCGCGTCCCGCAGGTCGTCTTCCGTAAAGTCCTCGGTCTCCGCGCCGAACAGCGCCCCCAGCGCCAGAGCGCGGTACTGGGGCTCCGCGCCCTCCGCCCAGCAGACCACGGAGCAGTCCCCCAGCTTTTGCACCTGGCTGCGCTCACTCAAAAGATGGTTCAGCGCAGCGGTGTAGGCAAATGCGGCGTACTTGCCCACCGGGGCGTTGAAATTCTGCTCCCGGCCGTAGGAACAGAAGGCCGGGGCGTTGAAGGAAACCAGCGCCGCGCCGCTGGACTGTGCGCCGTCCACGCCTTTCACCGCCGGGTGGATCTTCTCGATGACATCCAGTTCTCCGGTGACCAAACACTGGAGAAACGTTCCCTCCCGCCGGTCAAAGTGGGCCTGCCAGCGCCGTTTGATCTCCGGGTCCTCCTGCGCGAACAAGCCGTTGACGCGAAAGACCAGATTGCCTCCCGCCAGAAGGCCGGGCTGTTCCTCCTGCAACAGGGGGTGCTCCGCCGCCTTCGCCGGGTCCCAGCGGTCCAGAAAGGCCAGGATGCCCTGGGCGGTCTCGCTCTCCACTCCATCCAGCAGTTCGTGATGAAGCGCTCTGCAGGCTGCAAAGCAGGCGGCGCTCCGCTCCGGCTTTCCTTTGTCGTCCAGGCCCAGCAAATACCCGGCGTTGTCCCACAGAAAGTTGGCCGCCACGCCCGATGCGCGTTTGACGGGAGCGGGCAGGACGATCTGCTGCGGCTGGGGCTTCTTCCCCCCCTTGTCCTCCAAAAGCGGGATCAGCTGCTGCAAGTCCCCCTGTCCGTCGATGCAGAGTGCATATCGCACCTTGGCTTTCGCCCAGCCCGGCCTGGCAATCTCCCCCCGCTCTGCCAGCGCCTCATAATACTGTGTCAAAGCCTGGAGAATCATTGCGTCACCTCCCGGCTCCTGGGGTCCGGCACTTCGATCACGCCGTCGCGCATTTTGGCCCGGAAGAACATCGGGCGGATGTCGGCGGGTTCGCTGTAGTCCAGGTCCAGCAGCATCCAGCCCAGGTCACGCTCACCCCGCAATTCTTCCGGACAGGGGGGACGTGCCTCGCACAGCCGGAACTGTGCCGGAAACTCCCGGACGCCCAGGCAGGGCTGGTGATAGAACTGTCCCTTTTCCATGCGCCGCCGGGCCATCTCCTGAAACTTGCCGCAATTGTCGCCGGGCGCAGCCCGGTCCGTCAGCTCAAAATGTGCATCGATGACATAGCGCACGTCCCGCAGAATCAACGCCGCACGTTGCTGAATGCTCTCCGGCGTCGCCAGATACAGCGCCCCGGTTCTCCGCTCCATCGCCGTCCTTGCCGTGCGGGCGGAAACCACGTCTTTTACCTCGTTGCGCCGGATGTTGGTGAACCGGATCGGCGCGCAGACCTGGATGCGGTCCACGATCCACCTCATTCCCGGATGCCATAGAATTGCTTCAATCAGCCCGCGGGCGGCGGAGGGGGTAATCACGTCATAGCTGACCCGCTCCACCTTCATCTCCGGGCGGGAAAAGCAGGCGTAATCGCCCCAGACCTCCAATTGAATCGACACCAAACCACTCCTTTCCGATAGATTGTTTTCATCATAGCATATGATTTGTGCTGTGTAAATCAACAGAAGCTGTTTTTCGATTTTCTGCGGTCTGCATTGGTTCAAACCGCCAGGAAGGACAAGGGAAGTTCCGCTTCTCCCACGTTCAGGCCGAGTTTCTCGTCATACAAGGCGGGATTCCGGAGAATTGCGCTGGATTCGTCCAGAGGTGTCAGGACGCCGCGCTCCAGCAGCGCCCGCTCCTGCTGCGGATAGATGCTGACACTGTACTGTCCCAGCAGCCGGAACAGGGCGCGGGTTCGCTCCCCCGCGTCCAGGCGCTGAATCAGCTCCGCCCCTTTCTCCAGCGGGATATACACGGTGACGCTCCGGTCGTCGATCAGATGGAAGCGCTCCGCCACCGTGCGAAATGGAAGTGAGTTTCCGGCGATGCCCCGCTCAAAGGAGCGGATCACCGCATACTTGTCCAGGGAACTTGCCTGCATCAAAGAACGATAGGCCCGGAAATACCGTGCCACAGTCTCCGGGTACGCTGGGTCCAGTCCAGCCCGCAACGTCTCCTTTGCCGCGCCGATGTTGACCCGCAGGAGCTGCGGCACTGCGGAAACGCCCTCGAACACGGTGACGACGCTGTCCTCCGGCTTTTCCCCGCCCTCCCGGTTGCAGCGCCCCGCCGCCTGGAGAACGGAGTCCAGCCCGGCCATCTCCCGGTAGACAGCGGGGAAATCCACGTCCACCCCAGCCTCGATCAGGGAAGTGGACACCACACGGCATGGCAGCCCCTCTTTGAGCCGCCGGCGGATTTCCTCCAGTACTGTATGGCGGTGCGCCGGGTACATCAGCGTGGAAAGGTGGTAGCTGCCCTCCTGCGGCAGCCTTTGAAACACCTCCTGTGCCGCACGGCGGCTGTTGACGACGCACAGCACCTGATCGTGCGCTGCCAAATGCTCCGCCAGGGCCTCCGCATCCAGTTTGCCGATCTGCGCAAAGCTGACGCGGCGGAGCTGACGGAACAGCACAGCCGGGTCGGGGCACAGTTCCGTAATCGCACAGCCGGGGGCGTATTCCGCGAACAGGTCGTTCAGGGTGGGCTGTGTGGCCGTGCAGAGGACCGCGCTGGACCGGAAGCGCTCCACCAGTTTTGCGATCGCCGCCACGCAAGGCCTCAGGTGCTCCGTCGGGAGCATCTGCGCCTCGTCAAAGATCAGGACGCTGTTGGCGATGCGATGCAGTTTGCGGCATTTCGCCGGGCGGTTGGCATACAGCGATTCAAAAAACTGCACGGCGGTGGTGACGATGATGGGCGCGTCCCAGTTCTCCATCACGCCGAGGGTTTGATAGCGGTCCGTGCTGTCCCCCTCGTTCGGCTCCAGAGAGACGTTGGAATGGTGTTCCAGAACATTTTCCTTGCCGAATATCTTCCGGAAGGTATCCGCCGTCTGCTCGATGATGGAGGTGTAGGGGATCACATAAATCACCCGCTCCATCCCGTGTCGCGCCGCATGGCGAAGCGCGAAGGCCATGGAGGCGACGGTTTTTCCGCCGCCGGTGGGGGCGGTCAGGGTGAAAAGGCCCCGCTCCCGCGCCCCGCCCTTCAGGCAGGCGTTCAGGATCGCGCAGCGCTGGCGGTTCAGCGAATTGCTTGGGTGCTGCCAGGGGGCGATGTGGCGTTCCAGCTTCTCCAGCAAGGCCGGGATCGTCTCCCCGGGCGGCGTTTCCGCCTCCAGCCCGGACATGAATTGTTCCGTATCAAGATAGTCAGCGTCCACAAGGCAGGAGTACAACATACGGATGGTAAACGAATCAACCAGTCTACTCTGCCCGTAGCCCTGGGGCGCCGGGACAGCCTCCAGGCGAAGGGGCAGTTCGTATGGCGGGATCTGCCGGTCCTGGCCGCGCCGCAGTCTGCCGATCAGGGTCAGATCCGCCGCGCTGTCATTGCGCAGATTTCCGCCGTCCGGCAGCCCGCCATGGTGTCCCGCCACGCAAAAGGCCGCCCAGGTCGCGTTCCGTCTCGCGCACTCCAAAGCGCCCGCCGTCGCGTGATCGACGATCCTGCCGCCCCGCAGCCGCTCCTGAAACGCAAGTGAGCACTTTCCGACATCATGGGCCAAGCCAAGCAGCCGCCCTTGTTCGCCCATCCCGAAAGCGGCGGCAAAGCGTTCGCTGCGTGCGGCAGTGCCCTCCAGGTGTTCCAGTACGGTCTGCTCCCGCTGATCCTCTGCAAGATGCGCCAGATACATTCCATCCACTCCTTCCGTTGTCTGGTTTTTTTGCTCGCAGTTGTTTCTGGGAACGCTGAAACTATACCACAGTATGCGTCTCTTGTCAAGCTTCAATGTTAGGAATAGTATAAAACCCGCTTGCATTCTCCGCCGCGTTTGATATAATGGGCTTGTCTCAGGGCTGAGAGCCCATGAGTGGATTGAAATAATGTCAGGAACAGTGACGGAGCTTTGCTCCGTCGCTCTCCTTTTCCGGTCATCCTTTCGCCATTCCACACGTCCCCAAAACGCCGCCGGGGCTGCGCAATCCCGGAGATATAATATCTCCCGGACTGCGCAGCCCCGGTATTGGCTGATATTCTATTGTCTTACACGGCGGCCTTGGCCTTGTCGCACAGGGCGGTGAAGGCGGCGGGGTCGTGGATGGCCATTTCGCTGAGGACCTTGCGGTTCAGGTCGATGCCGGACTTTTTCAGGCCGTTCATGAAGGTGGAGTAGTTCATGCCGTTGGCCTTGCAGCCGGCGCTGATGCGGGTGATCCAGAGACGGCGGAAGTCTCTCTTTTTCAGGCGGCGGCTGATGTAGCTGTAGCGGCCGGACTTCATCATGGCCTGGTTGGCCATTTTGTAGTGCTTGCTCTTGGCGCCCCAATAGCCCTTGGCCAGACCCAGGATCTTGTTTCTATGCTTGCGCGTCATCATCGCGCCTTTGACTCTTGCCATGATCGATCGTCCTCCTCTTATTTATACGGAATCATGCGCTTGATGGTCGGCGTGTTCGTCACATCCGCGATGGTGTTCTGGCGGAGGCCTCTCTTGCGCTTGGTGGTCTTCTTGTTCAGGATATGGCTCTTGAAGGCGTGAGCCCGCTTCACCTTTCCGGTCTTGGTGAGATTGAATCTCTTCTTCGCGCCGGAATGCGTTTTCAGTTTCGGCATGATATGGTTTCTCCTTCCTTGGTTATACCGTCAGTATTTGCGCCCTCGGCCCGTCTGGCGCGGCGGGACGCGGGATTGGGGATGCTTATTTCTGCTTCGGGGAGAGGAACATGCTCATGTTCCGCCCCTCCAGCTTGGGGTTTTTGTCCATGGAGGCCAGGTCCGTGCACTTGGCGGCGTAGTCGCGCAGGAGCTGTTCGCCCAGGTGGGTGTGGGCCATCTCGCGCCCCCGGAAGCGGATGGTCACCTTCAGGCGGTTGCCCTCCGCCAGGAATTTCTGGCCGGCGCGCAGTTTGGTGTTGAAATCATTGTCGCCGATGCTGGGAGACATGCGGATCTCTTTGATCTCGATCACGCGCTGTTTCTTTTTGGCTTCCTTCTCGCGCTTGGACTGCTCGAAGCGGTACTTCCCGTAGTCCATAATCTTGCAGACCGGAGGCTTGCCGCCGGCCGCGATCATCACCAGATCCTTCTCCTTCGACTCGGCGATCTTCATCGCCTCCGCCGGAGGCATGATGCCGAGCTGCTCGCCGTTGTCGCCGATCAGACGAATCTCCGGCACGTTGATCTCCTCATTGACCAAATAATCCTGGTTTGCTATGTGAGAACACCTCCATCCAAAGAGAAAGCGCAGACGCACATGGCATCCGCGCAGACAGCATGAGCCTGCCGCCGGGCAGGTTCGACACAGTGTTGACCGCGGCGCGCACAGTTGCGGCCGGGTGAGGACGGATGCCATCCGTTCCTGCTTTGTTTTGCTGGGATAGTTTATCAGACCCAGGGCTGGTTGTCAAGGGTTATTTTTGCAGGTTTTCTTGCATCTTCCGTCGCGCTGTCCCTGCGCAACTGTGACCGCTTCAACGACTGCTGAAAGATGAATGTGGGAGAAGGGAATCGAAGAATGGCACATGGATGATGTATCTTTGATCCGCTCCGCCTGCGTCTCGGAAAACAGCCGCGCGCCCGCCACCTCCTGCGCGATGTCGTCAAAGATCAGCGTCAGCACGCCCAGGCAATCGCGGTTTTCCGAAAATGTGAAGCCGAAGCCGCCGTTGACGGAGTCCTGGATGGAGATCACGGCACAGGTGTCCGTGCATTCCGGGCCCGCCTGTTCCCCGGCAGGGCAGCAATGACGCATGACATAGTCAAAGGCGTCGTATACATTTTTAACCAACAGTCGCTTCATCCCGCTCCCGCCTCTCCGGGCATCCCGCCGCACGGACGGCCTTGTTTCAGAACACATCCCACCTCACGCCGCCAGGGCATTGGCGTTGATCCTGTCGATGACGCTGAGGATTCCGGTCCACAGGCTCATATCCGTAAAGATCTCCGCGACGCTGCCCTGATCCTTGAACGGCGGCTCCCGCAAAACGCCCAGGTCCTTCATCAAACCGTTCTGCACGATGTACTCTACGATCTGGTTCACGAAGTAAATCTGTCTGCTGTCCAGCTTTGCGTCGTTCAGATACACGGAAAAAGCCTCTTTGGCAGCCCTCATGTCCATGCCGACGATCTCCCGCACGAATTCCCCCAGGGGCTTCTGACCGTATTCCTGCTCATACTCCTGCCTGGTGCCCAGTTCGCCCCACAGGATGTCTTCCAGGCTCTTTACGTCGGCGGCGGTCAGGGGCACGTTGCCTTTCAGCTTGGCGATCGCCGCCTGGTCCTGGTGCTGCCGGACATAGAACTCCGCCTTGGCCTTATAGTTTTTCAGGTCGTCGTTCTCCAGGTCGGAGCCTTTCCACGCTGTAGAGATGATCTCATCGTCAAAGTTGGTGTCATAGCGGAGCCTTGCGACGGGGATGTACTTGACCAGCGCCCGCAGCGCGGCGCGGATGTGCTCCAGCTCCGGGACTCCGGCGTGCTCCAGATAGTCCGTATGTAAAATCTGGTCCAGCAGTTCGGACTGTGCCGCGATCTCCGGGATGTTGGCAAGGCTGGCGATGCGTTTGGCTTTGTCCATCAGGTCGCCCCGCGCCCTGCCGCTCCCCTGCCCGGCCAGGCTGGCCAGTTCGAGGCCGTACAGCAGTGCGTCGAAGCGCAGGGCCTGCGGCTCGTCCGGCTCCGGGGCCAGGAGCGGTGCCAGCTCCTGCCCCATTTGCAGGGTGTTTTCATAGCTCAGGGCCTGATAGCTCTCCGGGGCGGAATACAGCTCCACATATTTCAGATGCTGCCGGACGGCGAAGTTTTCCCGGCTGAGCGCCCGCACCTTGCCCAGCATCTCCTCCACCAGCGTCTCCCGGAAGGCTTGCAGCTCCGGCGTCTGACAGGGCAGCTCCTGGAGCTTCCAGGCCAGCTGGGCTTTCAGGCGGAAGAGCGCCGCCTGAAGCACCGGCTGTTCGGCTGTGGCTTTGCCCCGGTTGATGCGGAAGAATTCAAAATTCCCGCAGAAATCGAAGATATAAAACTGCTGCTTGTCCGCCCCGTCCAGCAGACCGGGGCAGAGGCGCGTCCCGCGTCCGATCATCTGCCAGAACTTGGCCTTGCTCATGACCTTTTTGAAAAAGACCAGATTCAGCACCTCCGGCACGTCGATGCCGGTGTCCAGCATGTCCACGGAGATGGCGATCTGCGGCAGTTTTCCCGGCTCGGAGAATTCGTCAATGGCGCTCTGGGCATAGGCCAGATAGTTGTCGATGACCTTGGCGTAGCCGGGCAAATGCGGATACTCCCGCCCGAAGACCTCCAAAATCTTCTCCGCATGGGCGTGGCTTTTGGCAAAAATAATGGTTTTACCCAGCCTGCTGCCGTAGTCGATTTTCAGGCCGTGGGTCATGAGCAGGTCCAGAACCTTGCGGATCGTGTCCTCGTTGAAGATCCATTCGTTCAGGGCGGAGGAGGCAATGCGCTCCGGCAGCGCGCCGGACTCGTCCCCGAAGGTGTCCTCATAGGCCCGCTTGTCCTCCTCGGAGAGTTCGTCGTAGACGATGCCCTGCTGGAGGAATTTCAGCGTGGTCTCCACCGAAACGAAGTCCACCAGAAAGCCGTCCTTCACCGCCTGGGCCAGCTCATAGCCATAGGTGGGCACGCCCTGCTCCAGCTCGAAGACCTCATAGGTGTTCTTGTCGATTTCGTCCTTGGGCGTGGCGGTCAGGCCCACCAGCGGGGCGTCGAAGTAGTGGAAAATGTCCTGATATTTGTTGTAGATGGAGCGGTGCGCCTCGTCGCAGATCACCAGGTCGAAGTGACCGCAGGTGAAGAGTTTCCCCTCCTCGTCGGCGATGGTGTCGATGACGTTGTACATGGTCTGATAGGTGGAGAAGACGCAGTGGGCGGCGTAGTTGTCCTTTTCCTCCACCAGATTCGTGACGGAGAGCTCCGGCAGCAGATTCACAAAGCTGCGCTTGGCCTGGGTAACCAGAGAGTTCCGGTCGGCCAGAAACAGGATATTTTTGACCCAGCCGCGCTCCAGCAGCACCTTACAGAGGGCGATCACCGTGCGGGTCTTGCCGGAGCCGGTGGCCATGACTAACAGGGCCTTCCGGCGGTTTTTCCGGTCGAAGGCCTCACAGACAGCCTTAACCGCCGCCTCCTGATAGTAACGCCCTGCGATGGCCTTATCGACCGTGACGTGGCTCAGGCTTGTCCGCAGACGGCGGAGGTTGAAGCGCTTTTCCAGGTCCCGCTTGGAGTACAGCGCGGCGACATGCCGCTCCGGGTACTGTCCGTCCAGGATGCGGGTCTCAAAGCCGTTGGTCAGGAAGACCACCGGACGGCGGCCCTGCTGTTTCTCGATCAGATCGGCGTAGAGCGTCGCCTGCTGGCGGCCCCTGGCCACGTCCGCGCAGGTCCGCTTGGCCTCAATGAGCGCCAGGACGTGCCCGTCGTCCCCCAGCAGGGCGTAGTCGGCATAGCCCAGTTCGGCTTGATTGGGCATACCTGGGATGGCATACTCGTTGACCCAGTCGCGGCCCTCCACCCACCCCGCGTCCGTCAGCATGGCGTCAATGTAGATTTTCCGGGTCTGGTACTCGGACAACTCCAGCGGCTTGGGGACATAGTTCGGTTGCCGCTTCTGCCGCCGGGCGGTCAGCTCGGCTTTCAGCGCGGCGTTTTCCGCCACCAGCGCCGCCAGTTCCGGCGATTCCCTTAGCAGGGGAGTCCCTTCGGCAGGCTCCGCTTCCGTCCGCAGCGTCGGGTCATAGGGCCGCGCTTCGTAAGTCGCGCCGTAGCAGCAGGCCAGGAAGTCAAAAAAGAGGTAGAGATTCTCCAGACACAGCGCCGCCACCTCCGGCGTGAGCTTCCGCCCGCCGTGGGCCGCGTCGTTGCCCTTCTTGCGGATCAGCTCCAGCCGCCGCCAGAGGTCCTGGCCCACGATCTCCCGGAAGTCCTCCGTGTTCAAAAGGCTGACCAGCTTGTCATCCCAGGGCAGTTCCAGCTCGCCGTCCACGGAATACATCCACTTGACCGCCCCCTCCAGGCTCCGGCGGCAGGATAGCACGCAAAGGCCGGGGTCGATGCCATAGACCCGCTCCGCAGCCACGGCAGCCTCCGCGAAGGGGATGAAGGCCGGGTCTTTTGTGTAGAGGTCAAAGTTGGTCATGGAAGCCTCCTTTTGACGGTAAAATCAATCTGCTCGCACACTTCTGAAAAATACAGGTTGATCTCACGGTTGGAAAAACGCAGGACTTCGATGCCGTAACGTTCCAGAACCTTCGTTCGTTTGGCATCGTAGGCTTGCTCTTTGGGCTCATAGTGCTGCGAACCGTCGATTTCGACCACAAGTTTTGCGGCGTGACAATAGAAATCCACGATAAAAGCGTCAATCGCTTTTTGCCGTTGAAAGCGTACCGGATAGGCGCGCAGAAAGTCATACCAAAGATGGTTTTCTTGCGGCGTCGCTGCCTTTCGCAATCCCTTTGCGCGGGGTATCAGGTTTTTATTGTATGGTAAGGACATGGTGCGCTCCTTTGACTTTCTCAGTCGGCTGCGCCGACAGCTCCCTCTGAGAGGGAGCCTGATACCGCGTTCCCAGGCATCCTGCACAGAGCAGGCTTGAAAGCCCCGTTCAGCCCCCCTCTCAGAGGGGGGTGGCGCGAAGCGCCGGGGGGAGGCCAACGTAAAATCTGCTGCAACATTCAAACAGCGTTTGCGTTTCGTCAAAGCGTTTCTGCTGTGCGGGGTATCAGGTTTTGCTGCATGGTAAGGACATAGCGCGTTACTTTGACTCCCTCAGTCGGCTTCGCCGACAGCTCCCTCTGAGAGGGAGCCTATATCAGCCCCCCTCTCAGAGGGGGGTGGCGCGAAGCGCCGGGGGGAGAACTACCTGAAATGCTGCTGCATCATGCTGTCAAACAGCGTTTGCGTTTCGTCAGGAGATTCCGGAATGACGGATTTTGGATTTGTCGCTTTGATCCACGAACAGAACAAACCCCTCCGTACTCATGAGGCTTACCGGCTTATCATCCCAGGGCAGCGCCAGACCGCCGTCCACGGGATACATCCACCTGACCGCCCCCTCCATGCTCCGGCGGCAGGACAGCACGCACAGGCCCGGGTCGATGGCATAGACCCGCTCCGCCGCCACGGGGGCGTCTGCGAAGGGAGCGAAGGCGGAAGGGTTGGGTGAAGGTGTCAAAGATGGTCATGGGTGATTACCTCAACAAATCAGATTTGTAAATCTTGTTCAGCTATAACTTGTTTGCGAAAAAAAGTCTTAAATTTCTCATTAACTCTATAATCATTGCCTTTGTAAAGATTATAACCCACAGGAAGATCAGCTAATATTTTACACAAATTATTAAACGGTCGGATTCGCCAGACAGACTTCTCTACAACTGGGGAATGAACATTTTTTTTGATTTGCTCCAGTATTCTATTGCGTTGTGACAGGGTGATTGTTTTTATCGCATCCAAAAGGTCCCCTTCAGGATAATGTACTCCATCAGAACCAAAAGACTGGATTCTATTCAACAACGTAGAATAAGGATTGAGACAATAATACCCGTCATAATCACGAAAGAACCGGAAATCCAGTTTCTCTGAGATTGTAATATTTTGATCTAAGATAATTCGTGAGTAGTTTGCTTTGTTCTCAAGTCTATATGCGTTTACAACTGCGGGTCCAAACGTCACACCATCTTTATGATAGTATTTTCCAAATACTATACCTCCTCGAAAGAGAAGCCCAAGATTGTCATCTAAATAAGATTCAGCAAGAGAAATTGGAACAATAAGACTTGTCAATTCTTTTGCGGACAAAACAATACTATCTGAAAAAAAGGAAACTTGAGTGTCAAGCGATGGACTTTCATTAAACAAAATGCAGAAATTTTTGACAAAAGAAAACAAATCATTTGTTTTCCGGGCATTATTTTCATCTTCTACATATGTACTAAAACCTAGAATATCAATAAATGCGACATATCCATCACGATATTGCAAATCAAATTCAATAGAAGCAGCCATCCTGTTTAATCCTTTCTTATACTAATTTTACCATATATAATCATCCAAAATGCTTTTGCATCAAACTGTTAAAGAGCTGTTGCAAATCATCAAGTGCATTCTGAACAGATATTCTTGTTTTTTTGATCTGAGTGACAAATTCTGAAAATACTTTTTGTCTTTCAATCGGAGGCAACACTATCATAGATTTTTTAATATCACTTACATTAATATGTGGAGAGGCCGACCCAATCATCCCCCTTAATGCACTATCAAGAAAGCTGTCAAAATTCATAGCAATAGACAAAAATTCAGGTGTAATATATTTTTTATCAGGTGACAACAGCATCGAACGCTGCCCTAATGCCACATTGCAATCTTTGTCAATGACTGCTGCTATTCCTAATATTGCTCCTTCGCGGGTATAAATAACGTCACCCGTTTCCGGTTTCTTCCTTTTAATTCTTTGCTCAAATTCTTCTTTCGATATGTATTCGATATTATCCCACAGGATTCGATTTTTCTTCACAATTGAAGTTCTAATGCACATATAGCCAGTATCTTCAGAGGTATAGCTTGGTGTCGAATGTGGGCAGTCAACAATGGTACGACAAACATCATCAAGCGGTCTGATAGGCCACTTCCTATCATTGTGAACAGGATCACCAAACATCTCGACAAATCGGGCTTTGATTAGGTCATCAAGAGCATTCAGCTCCTGCTGGCGCTTCTTCATAATCCCTTCAATACGATCCAAAATTGAAACAACTTGCTTTTGGGTGCTGATTTCAGGCAGATCAAAAGCAAGTTTCAGCAAATTCGCTTTTGTCAGGCTGGGAATCGTCACTGTTGTATTCAACTTTTCAAAATCAAAATGAACGCAAAAATAGTATAGATACCGAGGCAGGAGGCGTGTTTCATCCGCGACGAGACCAAAGGCAGTATCGACATTCCAAAACGGTTCCTCCACGAAAATCGGGTTGTTGATACTCCCTTTTCTTCCTATAACAACTGTATTTGCAGGGCAGATATAATCATCCGCTCGTCCCATCATGCCGCCGCTGCCGTAAATTGGGTATGTGCCATTTGGGTTTTCTACTGCTTTTTGGTTTCTGCCGTTTCGGATTTCCAGCACATCGGAAAATGATACTTTCATTCCATTTCCCCCACAAACGTCAATTTGTCCCCTTCAAATACTTCTCCATCTCCCGGTCAAACTCGGAAATATAATCCGCGTCCTGCTTTTTGCGGAATTCGGCGTAGACGGCGCTGACCTTCCTGACCGCTTCCTCGTGGGAAATGCTTCCCTTACCATCCAGCACCCGCTGGCGGTTGTTTTGCAGGAAGCGGTCAGTTTCCCGCAGCCAATCCTGCATACTCATAAGCTGTTCCTCCTCCGCCATCAGCTCGGCATAGTCGATGAACATATTGACGAGTCGGTTGAGACGGCTCAACTCCCTTTGATTCAGGTAGTTTTTGGCGATCAGCGCGTCGCTTTTCAGAATCTTTCCGTCCGGGGCGGCTTTCCAGGTGGTCAGACCCATGGTGGGGCTGTCCAGGGTGGCCCGCTGGGAAATCAACTCTGCGGCGGTTTTTCCTGTCACGGCCACATGAAGCTTGTTCTGGACAAAGGAATAGAACGCCCGCGTGGTCTCGCTGGTTTTGTCGTAATCATAACTGCACTGTTCAAACACATCCGCGATTTTCTGATAAGCGCGGCGCTCGCTGGCCCGAATCTCCCGAATGCGCTCCAGCAGCTCGTCAAAGTAATCTCTGCCGAAGCCGCGACCGTTTTTCATCAGTTCATCGTTGAGAACGAAGCCCTTCTGGATGTACTCCCGCAGCGTTTTGGTCGCCCACTGGCGGAAGCGCGTGGCCTTTTTGGAATTCACGCGGTAGCCGACGGCGATGATGGCGTCGAGGTTGTAAAAATCCAATTCCCGGCTGACCTGACGGTTTCCCTCTCTGCGAACTACCGAGAATTTCTCGGTAGTTGCCTCGCGGGTCAACTCCTCCTCGTCATAGATGTGTTTCAGATGCAGCGAAATGTTGTCGGGACTGCAATCAAAGAGCGTAGCCATACCGGATTGCGTCAGCCAGAAGGTTTCGTCCCGAAAGTAGACATCAACAAAGGTTTTGGACCCTTCATAGCTATAAAGCAGGATCTCACCGCTTTTTGCAACTTCCCCGTTCATTTCAGCATCCCCTCCAACTCCGCCAGTTCCTTTTGAATCTCCGCCTCCAGCGCCTTGATCTTCGCCAGAATCTCACTGGTCGGCGGATACTCCACGGGCTTGTATTCCGTCTGCTTGTACTTGTTGATAGACAGGTCGTAGTCGTTGCCCACGATCTCCTCTCTGGGCACAAAGAAGGATTTCTCCGTCCGGGCGCGCTGCCGCTCGGCCTCGGGGGCGCGGAAGCGGGCGACGATGTCCGGGATGTCGTTTTCCGCCGTGGGCGTGCGCTTGTCGTCCAGGGAAAAGCCGTCGGCGGTCATGTCGTAGAACCAGACCTGATCCGTGCCGCCGTGGCCGGTCTTCGTGAAAATCAGGATGGCGGTGGAGACCCCCGCGTAGGGCTTGAACACCCCGGAGGGCATGGAGATCACCGCCTCCAGGCGGTTGCCCTCCACGATGGCCCGGCGGATGGCCCTGTGGGCCGTGGAGGAACCGAAGAGCACCCCGTCCGGCACGATGCAGGCGCAGCGCCCGCCGGTGCGCAGCATCCGCAGGAACAGGGCCAGGAACAGCAGCTCCGTCTTTTTCGTCTTGCAGACCTTCAGCAGATCGGTGGAGACGATGTCGTAGTCCAGGCTGCCCTTGAAGGGCGGATTGGCCAGGATCAAAGAATACAGCTCCTTGTCCGGGTTCTGGTCGGAGAGGCTGTCCCGGTATTCGATGCTGGGGTTGTCGATGCCGTGGGTCATCATGTTCATGGCCCCGATGCGCAGCATGGTGCGGTCCATGTCGTAGCCGTGGAACATGTGGTTCATGTAATGCTCTTTTTTCTGCCTGTTGAAGAAAATCTCCTTCCGCCGCTTCTCTTTCAGATATTCTCCCGCCGACACCAGAAAACCGGAGGTCCCACAGGCCGGGTCCGCGATCACCTCGTCCGCCTTGGGGTCCATCAGCTCCACCATCATGCGGATGATGTGGCGCGGGGTGCGGAACTGCCCGTTCCGGCCCGACTGGGCGATCTTGGACAGCAGATATTCATAGGTGTCGCCCCGCACGTCCGCCGTCTGCGCCGCGTCCATCAGCAGATAGATTTCGTCCAGCGCGTCCACCACCTTGCTCAGCAGCAGGGGAGTGGGGAGCTTGAAGATCGCGTCGTCCATATATTTGGAATAGGCGCTGTTTTTGTCGCCGTGGAGGGTTTTGATGAACGGGAAGACCCACTCCTGCACCACCGCGTACATCCGCCCGGCGGGGAAATCGTGGAATACGCTCCACTTGAGCTGCCGACCGTCGATCTTCCGGTCTCCCAGCTGCACGTCCCCCGCAAAGATGCTCTGATGCGGCAGCCCCAGCATGGCCGCCTCCCTGGCCCGCAGATTGTCGCTTTCGTCCAGGTCGTGGATAAACATCAGATAGGTGATCTGCTCGATCACGTCCAGCGGATTCACCAGACCCCCCGCCGCAAACACGTCCCAAAGACTGTCGATTTTGTTTTTCAGTTCCCCGGTGATCATCGCATTCCCGCTCCCCGTTCCGTTCGGCAGCCCCCGCCCACCAGGCACGTTTTTCCCGCGCCGCAGGGCTGATTTGGTTTGATATGTCATACTGGCAGAATAACATATCTGTCGAAAACAGTCAACGCGGGAAATAAAAAAGTATGTCCTGATCTGATCCGGTTATGAGATTGTCCCGATAGACCACAAATGAAAATGTCCCGGAAGTGTGGAAGAATGGTCTCCAGCAAAGGGGGCGGTCACAATCAGGGGGATCGACTTGACCATGGAAGAAGATCTGAAATACAAGACCATCAAGCGCCTGGTGGACGAAGGCGGCAACAAGGCTCGGGCAGACATGACCTTGGGCATCCCTTACAAGTCCCTCACGGACAAGCGCTCCGTCTTCCCCTACAAAAAGAAAGGCTCCCCGTCCTGAGACGAGGATACCTTAGCGGCCACAGCATGAAAATCCGGAAAAGGGAACCAGATTGAATGCTCTCAGTCCTGCGCCTGGGCCTCCGCCGCCAGGGCCAGCTTGACGATTCTGCTGGTGCCCAGTCGGTCCGCGCCCAGGGCGATGAAACGCTCCGCGTCCTCCAGGGTGGCGATGCCGCCGCTGGCTTTGACCTTGACCTTCGCGTCGCAGTGGGCGCGCAGCAATTCCACGTCCTCAAAGGTCGCGCCGCCGGTGGAGAAGCCGGTGGAGGTCTTGATGTAGTCCGCGCCGGAGGCGGAGACGATGCCGCAGAGCAGGAGCTTCTCCTCCTCCGTCAGCAGGCAGGTCTCGATGATGACCTTGAGGATCTTTCCCTCGCTGGCGCGGCGCACGGCCTGGATGTCCGCCAGCACGTCGCCCCAGGCGGCGTCCTTCACCATGCCCAGGTTCACCACCATGTCCACCTCGTCGGCCCCGTGGGCGATGGCGTCGGCGGCCTCATACGCTTTCACCGCGCCGGTGGCGTAGCCGTTGGGGAAGCCGATCACCGTGCAGATGGGCAGCCGGTCCCCCACATAGCGCTTTGCTCCGGCCACATGGGCGGGCGGGATGCAGACGCTGGCGCAGCCGAAGCGGAGGCCCTCGTCGCACGCTCGCCGGATCTCCGCCGCCGTGCAGTCCTGGCGGAGCAGGGTGTGGTCGCAGCGGGAGAGGATCTCATGCAGTTCCATGGCTCAGTTCTCCTTTGTCGTTCTGATTTGTCCCCATTATAGTCCCTTCTCCCCCGCATTGCAAGGGCGGGCATAAATTCCCCCGGGCGGGAATAGGCTTGCAGTAATCTTGCAGCAATCAGGACAAGCGAAACGGGAGGAGCGAACATGGAAGAGGTCAGGGACAGCAACAGAGTTTGTCTGCGCGGCACAGTGAGCGAAGCGCCGGTGTTTTCCCACGAGAGCCGGGGGGAGCGCTTTTACCGCTTTTCGCTGGACGTGGAGCGGCTGAGCGGTGCGGTGGACAGCGTACATATCCTCGCCCGGGGGCAGCTTTTGGAGGCGCTGACGCTGCCGGAGGCGGGGGACGGGGAGAAGCTCTGCGTGGAGGGGGAACTGCGTACCTTTAATAATAAAAGCGGCGTCGGGGCGCGTCTGGTCATCAGCGTCTTCGCCCGGGCCCTCCGCTTTGAGGACGGGCCGGACTTGAACGACGTGGTTCTGGCCGGGGCGCTGTGCAAGCTGCCCAACTACCGCACCACGCCCATGGGCCGGGAGATCTGCGACCTGATGCTGGCGGTGAACCGGCGCTATGGGCGCAGCGACTATCTGCCCTGCATCGCCTGGGGCGCGGCGGCGCGGGAGGCCGCGCTCTGGCAGGTGGGGGACGCGGTAAGCCTGAATGGCCGCATCCAGAGCCGCCGCTACAGCAAGACCGTGGACGGCCAGACGCTGGAAAAGACCGCCTATGAGGTCTCGGTCATCGGCATCCGGCGGGAATTCCCGGAATGAGAGGCCGGACGCGGCGTTCCACGGTGTAGAAATTTTGACGGAGGTTTCCGGGCACTTTCCCACAAATTGCACAAAATACGGGCAAACGGGGCGGAAGTTCAACTCCCGCCCCATTATCATTCCTTGCTATCATACGCCTGAAAAGGCAAAAATGCAAGAGGAAATCGAAATTTTATGTTTGCATTTCAGGGCGGATTCGGCTATGATATAGCCGTAATGCCCTGGGGGCTTTACAGAAGAAATTTATTACAAAAGGAGAGAAGGAATCACAGTGGAAAACCTCATCTGGCTTGCTCCGATCCTGGCGCTGGTCGCTCTGGTCTTCGCCCTGTTCAAGACCCTCAAGGTCTCCAAGGCTGACCCCGGCACCGAGCGCATGAAGGAGATCTCGGGCAGCATCGCGGAGGGCGCACGCGCCTTCCTGTTTGCGGAGTACCGCATCCTCATTATCTTCGTCGTCGTCCTGTTCGTGCTGATCTTCGCGTTCATCAGTTGGATGACCGCCGTCTGCTTCCTGGTCGGCGCCATCTTCTCCGTGGGCGCGGGCTATGTGGGCATGAACGTGGCCACCAAGGCCAACGTCCGCACCGCCAACGCCGCCCGCACCGGCGGCATGAACAAGGCCCTGAGCATCGCCTTCTCCGGCGGCAGCGTCATGGGCATGTGCGTGGTGGGCCTGGGTCTGCTGGGCGCTTCCCTGATCTACCTGCTGACCGACAACGCCGAGATCCTCACCGGCTTCTCCCTGGGCGCGAGCTCCATCGCTCTGTTCGCCCGTGTGGGCGGCGGTTTCTACACCAAGGCCGCCGACGTGGGCGCCGACCTGGTGGGTAAGGTCGAGGCCGGCATCCCCGAGGACGACCCCCGCAACCCCGCCGTCATCGCGGACAACGTCGGCGACAACGTCGGTGACGTGGCCGGCATGGGCGCGGACCTGTTCGAGAGCTATGTCGGCGCGCTGGTCTCCGCCCTGACCCTGGGCGTGGCC
>JAFXXH010000001.1 GCA_017542425.1 Oscillospiraceae bacterium
CGTCCCGACGCCCCGGCAGCAACAGCGGGATTCTCATAAACCTTGGGCGAATTCGCAGCCGTCTATTGTAGGGAAAGGGCTTGCCCTTTCCGTGCAGCACACGGTACGATGCGGAAAACCTTGGGCGAATCCGCTGTCCGGTTGCGAATTCGCCCAAGGTTGGCGGGTATCGGACGTTCCCTACAGGGAAATGCTGCGGATTCGCCCGAAGTTGCGGAAAACGTGGGCGTTGCTGCGCGGCGCGCCGGGGTCGGCGCGCCCTACAGGGGTGAATGCGGATTCGCCTGACGGGTTGCTTCGGTTCCGTGCTGCTGCGCGGAACGCCGGGGACGGCGTTCCATACAGGGAAATGCTGCGGATTCGCCGAACATGGCGGCTTGACTTTGGCGCCGCTGCCCGCGCTGGCGCGAAAAAAAATTCAAATCCATTTTTGCCGGGGCTTTGCCTCGGCAAAAATTCTTCTCGCGGAGCGATTGTGCCCTCCCATGCGGGTCGCAATTGCGCAGCGCAGCCCTCTCGAATGCAGGACCCGGCGAAGCGGTCCTGCATCGAAATAACGAAGCGCCGGATCGGTAAGCTCACCGGTCCGGCGTTTCGTGAAAGAGAGAGTATATGAAAAGAGAAACAGCAAGTTGAAAGAAGCTTACGTCAGTTCATTCTGGTCCATCAGCCGGAAGCTCAGCCGCAGCTGCTGCCCGTCCCGCCAGAGCGTCACGTCCAGGCTGTCCCCCACGCTGAGGCTGTCCCGGATGGCGATCAGTTCGCTGCTGCTGCGCACCTCCAGGCCGTTGACCTTCAGAATGATGTCGTCCGGGCGGACCCCCTGGGCCCAGGCGTCGCTGGCCCGCTCCACGTCGCAGACGTAGAGGCCCCGGGGGATGTCGAAGCGCTCGCTGACCGTCCGGTCCACGGGGATCACGGTGATCCCGATGCCGGGCCGCCCCACCACGCTGCCCCGGTCCAGAAGCTGGTCCACCACGGTCTTCACCGTGGTGCTGGGGATGGCAAAGCCGATGCCCTCCACCGTGACCTCGGAGTAGTAGTTCACCATCTTCATGTTGGTGACGCCCACCACCTGGCCCCGGCGGTTCAGCAGGGGGCCGCCGGAGTTGCCCTCGTTCAGCGCGGCGTTGGTCTGGATCAGGGTCATCTGCCGCCCGTCCACGGTCACGTCCCGGTTGATGGCGGAGACAATGCCGTCGGTGAGGGAGTTGGTGAAGCGGTCGCTGAGGGGGTTGCCGATGGCGGCCACGCTCTCGCCCACCTGCAGCTCCCCGCTGTCCCCGAACTGGGCGGGAACCAGGCCCTCGGCCTGGATCTTCAGCAGGGCGATGTCGGTGACCACGTCCTCCCCCACCAGTTTGGCCGGGTACTCCCCGCCGTCCGACAGGGTGACGGTGGCGGAGGTGGCCAGGTCGATGACGTGCTGGTTGGTGAGAATCAGGCCGTCGGCGCTGACCACAATGCCGGTGCCCCAGGCGTAGCCGCTCTCGTCGGCGTAGTCGGCCCGGATACCCACCACGCTCTGGGCGCAGCGGCTGTACAGCTCCTGTAAGCTCAGCTCCCGCTGGCCCTTTCCGCTTTGCAGCGTGAACTCCGGCGCGGTCTCCGGCTTCACCCGCTCCAGGCGGCTGCCGCTGCGGCTGTCTTCCTTGTCCCCATAGAGGGCGCGGTAGTAGCTGCGGTAGTCGTCATAGTCCTCCTGCTCCGGCTTCTGAAGCGCGGGCCAGTCGGGGACGACGGAAAAGCCCGTTTCGCTGGTCCTGGGCGCGGGAAACCAGGCGGTGAAGCCGTTCGTCAGGGTGTAGAGCGCCACGAAGACGAGGGTGAAGAGGATGAACAAAATCAGGGGGACGTCCGGCTTCCGCCGTTTTTTCGCCTGAGGGGGCGGCGCGGCTTCCCCGGCGGGGAGGCTCTGGTCGTACCATTCGCTTCGGGTCTGCTCGGGCATTTGTGCATTCCTCCTTGGAATCAGCTTCGCTTATTTTTGTCTGAGCGTCAGGGAGAAGACGAACTCCGTCACGCCGTCCCGGCTGGTGACGCTGATGTCCTCCCCGTGGCGGCCCAGGATGGTCTTCACGATGTAAAGCCCCAGGCCGTAGCCCTCCCGGTCGGCGGAGCGGGAGCGGTCGGTCTTGTGGAAGCGGTCGAAGATCAGGGACAGCTCCTCCGGCGGGATGGTCTCTCCCCGGTTGCGGATGGAGACGTAGGCCTTCTCCCCCTGCTTGAAGAGGCTGAGGCCCAGGGTGCTGCCGGGGGCGGCGAACTTCACCGCGTTCTCCAGCAGATTGTAGATGACCTGGTTGATGGCGTCCGCGTCGCCGTAGACCAGCATGGGGTCCTCCGGCACCTGGGCGTCCACGTCCAGGCCCCGGGCGTTGATCTTCTGCTCGAACAGCAGCAGGGTCCGCAGCAGCAGCTCGCTCAGGTCAAAGCTCTTTTGCCGCAGCGCTTCCGGCCCTTCGCTCTCCATCCGGCTCAGGTCCAGCATACTGCGCACCAGGCGGTTCAGACGCTTGGTCTCGTCGGAGATGGTCTGGAGATAGCGGTCGGCCTGCTCCCTGGGGATCGTGCCGTCCAGCAGGCCGTCGGCAAAGCCGGAGATGGCGGTCATGGGGGTTTTCAGCTCGTGGGCCACGTTGGCGATGAAGTCGCTGCGGCGCTTTTCCTGCCGCTCCAGGGACTCGGCCATCTGGTTGAAAGCGGAGGCCAGGGCCCCCAGCTCGTCGTTGCGCTCCACCGCCACCCGGGCGGAGAAGTCCCCGTGGGCGAATTTCAGCGCGGCGGCGGCCATCTCCCGCAGGGGGCGGGTGCCCAGCCGCAGGGAGACGAAGCTGACGGCCAGCAGCAGCACCATGATGCCGAAGCTGGCGATCAGGAAGATGCTCAAAAGCGTCTGCCAGTTTTTCAGCACGCCGCTCACGTCGGCGGTGGAAAAGACGTAGGCCAGGGCCGTGCCGTCCTCGGCCCGGACGGCGACGGCGGAGACGAAGCGCTCCGTCTCATAGAGGCCCCCCAGACGGCTCAGGGCGCTGTAGGACCCGGAAGCGCGCAGGGCGCTCAGGGCCTCCGAACCCACGTTCCGGCCCATGTGGGCGCAGTAGATGGCCCGCTCGGAGCAGACCAGCACCGTGCCGCCCCGGTCGGTGAGGAAACAGTGGCTGCCGCTGCTCTGGGCCATGGCGGAGAGGGTGATGCGGAACTCCCAGGTCTCCAGGTCCCCCTCCCGGGCGTAGGCGGCGGCCAGGCGGCTCAGCTCCTCGGCGTTGCTGTCCAGGGCGCTGCGCCGGTCCCGGAGCATGTAGTTGCGGCCCATGCCCACGAAAACCCCGCCCAGGATGGTGAAGGCCAGCATGACCAGCACCGCCACCAGGACGAAGTTTTTGTACACATAGCTTCTCATGGCTCAGGCGTCCAGCGCCTCGAACTTGTAGCCCACGCCCCAGACGGTCTTCACGCTCCAGCGCTCGCTGACCCCTTCCAGCTTCTCCCGCAGGCGCTTGATGTGTACGTCCACGGTGCGGCTGTCGCCGAAGTAGTCGAAGCCCCAGACCTCGTCCAAAAGCTGATTGCGGGTGAAGACCCGGTTGGGGGAGCTGGCCAGGTGGAACAGCAGCTCCAGCTCCTTGGGGGGCGTGTCCACCCGGCGGCCGTCCACGACCAGCTCATAGCTGTCCAGGTCGATGACCAGTTTGTCATATTCCAGGCGGCGGCTGTGCCGGGCCTCCGGTTCCGCGCTGCGGCGCAGCACCGCGTGGATGCGGGCCATCAGCTCCCGGGGCTCGAAGGGTTTGGTGATGTAGTCGTCCGCACCCATCTCCAGGCCGGAGATCTTGTCCGGGGTCTCGCTCTTGGCGGTCAGCATGATGACCGGGGTATTCCCCGCCCGGCGCAGCTCCCGCAGCACGCTCCAGCCGTCCAGCACGGGAAGCATGATGTCCAGCAGCACCAGGTCCGGGGAGAAGCTGCGGAAAAGCTCCAGCCCCTCCCCGCCGTCGGCGGCCCGCTGCACGGTGAAGCCGTCTTTTTCCAGATACAGGCGGAGCAGCTCGGCAATGTTGCCGTCGTCCTCCACGATCAGCGCTTTTTTGTTCATAGTATATCTTCCTTTCCGGCTTTCATGAGGGAGCCGTCCGCGTGAGTCAATGGGGACGGTTCTTTTTGACTCATGTGAGGACTTTGTGGGAAAAAATGAGTCAAGAAGAACCGTCCCTTTTGACTCATGCGCTGCTGCGCGGAACGCCGGGAACGGCGTTCCCTACAAAACACGGCGCGCTCACCCATTCCCTCCCCCAGCGGGGGAGGGTGCCGCCCACAAGGGCGGCAGGAGAGGGAGAACGTGGCGGGACCGCGATGTGGAAATGACAGCGAACGCGGGGAGTATGCGAACGATTTTACCGTCTGCTAGCGGTCAGGTTCTCCCTCTTCCGTCATCCGCCTCGCGGGGGATCGGCGGATGCCACCTTCCCCCGCTGGGGGAAGGAAAGGGGGCCAGCGAATTCGCCGGACGTGGCGGATTGTCTTTGGCGTTGCTGTGGGCCCGGCCACGGGCTGGACGCCGGCCCCTACAAGGGCGGCTGCTGTGAGTCAATGGGGACGGTTCTTTTTGACTCATGCGAGGACTATTTGGACCAAAAATGAGTCAAGAAGAACCGTCCCTTTTGACTCATTTTCCGCAGGCGTAGAGCATGAACGGATTGGCCCGGCGTTCCCGGCTTAGGCTGGTGGACTCCATGTGGCCGGGGTAGACCTCGTAGTCTCCGGGCAATTCCGCCAGGCGGCGGAGGGAGCGGAGCATGGCCCGCTGGTCGCTGCCGGGGAAGTCCGTGCGGCCGCAGCTGTCCCGGAACAGGGTGTCCCCGGTGAAAAGGGCGCGCTCCTCGCTGCCGGTCTCCATCGCCAGCAGGGTCACGCTGCCGGGGGTGTGGCCCGGGGTCTCCAGCACCGCGAAGCGGATGCGGTCCATGGCGATCACGTCCCCCTCCCGGAAAAAGTGGGCGTCCTTTGGCGCGTCAAAGCGGTAGAAGGTTCCGCCGATGGAGACGCCGTCGTCGGCCTTGTGCATATACAGCGGCGCGCCCGTCTCGGCGCGCAGGGCCTCTACCGCTCCCGTGTGGTCGAAGTGGCCGTGGGTCAGCAGGACGAAGGCGCAGCGCAGGCGGTTTTCCTCCAGATAGTTCAAAATCGTCGTCGCGTCCGCCCCGGGGTCGATGACCGCGCAGCGGAGGCTCTGCTCGTCGGTGACGATGTAGCAGTTGGTCTCAAAGGAGCCGACGGTGAAGCATTTGATGAGCATGGGTGGGTCCTCCTGTGTGATATGGTGATCGGCGGGGGCGGTTCTCGTTGACAGCTTTCATGCCTCAGCGTCAAAAAAAGTTGTCAGGGAGAACCGTCCCCGGTGACAGGCCGGTTTCATGTCTCCAGCAAAATCGTCACCGGCCCGTCGTTGACGCTTTGCACGGCCATGTCCGCGCCGAAGACGCCGGTCTCTACATGAAAGCCCCTGCCGCGCAGGTCCGCGATGACCTGTTCATAGAGGGGCACGGCCACGTCCGGCCGGGCCGCCGCCGTGAAGCCGGGGCGGCGGGAGCGGGTGTCGGCGTATAAGGTGAACTGGCTGACCAGCAGCACCGCGCCGCCCACGGCGGCCAGATTGCGGTTCATCTTCCCGGCCTCGTCCTCGAAGATCCGAAGCCCGGCAATCCGGTCGGCCATCTTCGCCGCCTGCTCCGGTTTGTCCTCCGTGTGGACCCCCAGCAGCACCAGGTAGCCCTGGCCGATTTCCGCAACGGTGGAGCCGGAGATGGAGACGGAGGCGGAGCGGACGCGTGTTAATACTGCTCGCATAATATACCTCGGAATTGAAAAATGAAGATTGAAAACTGAAAAATGAAAAATGGAGGAATCGGCTTCGCCGATGATTTATAAATTGTCGCGCAGCGACACAACAATTCTTCATTCTTCATTTTTCATTCTTAAGTTTCCCCTCTCACCCGTTCCCCCGGCTGACCTGCTTCACCCCCTGGATCGTGGCCAGCCTGGCCATGATGGCTTTCAGCTCGTCCAGGTTGCGGACCTCCACGTTCAGGGTGGTGCTGGCCATGCCGGCGCCCACGTCCCGGGCGTTGAAGGAGCGGACCTTGGCGTTCATGCCGTTGAGCACCGTGGAGATGTCCATGACCAGGGCGTTGCGGTCGTAGGAGGAGATGTGCAGGGTGGTGATGTAGCTCTCCGCCGTGCTCATGTCCCAGGTGGCGTCCACCCAGCGGCCCTCCCCGTCCGGGTTCACGCGGCTGACGATGTGGTTTTTGCAGTCGGTCCGGTGAATGCTGACGCCGTAGCCCCTGGTGATGAAGCCCACGATCTCGTCCCCGGCCACGGGGGTGCAGCAGCGGGCGAATTTCAGCAGGCAGTTGTCCAGCCCCGCAATCAGCACGCCGTTGATGGGCCGGGGGCGGGCGGGGTCCTTCTGGTTGCGGCGCTCGGCGGCGTCCTTCATCTTGTCCAGGGCCGTCCGCCCTGTGGCCCCGGCGCTGCGCTGGGCCCGGAGCAGCTCGTCCCGGAGCCGGTTGGCCACCTTGGCCGCCGTCATGCCCCCGTAGCCGATGGCCGCGTAGAGGTCGTCCACGCTGACGTAACTCTGGCGCTTCAGCAGCGGCGGCAGCAGCTCGTATTCGTTGATCTCCGCCATGGTGACGCCCGCCCGGCGGAACTCCGCCTCCAGCATCTCCCGGCCCTGGACGATGTTCTCCTCCCGGCGCTCTTTTTTCAGCCATTGCTTGATCTTCGTCCGGGCCGAGCCGCTTTTGGCCAGCTTGAGCCAGTCGCGGCTGGGGCCGGGGGCGGATTTGCTGGTGAGGATCTCCACCATGTCGCCGTTTTGCAGCTCCTGGGAATAGGGCACGATGCGCCCGTTGATTTTGGCTCCCACCATGCGGTTGCCCACGGCGGAGTGGACGGAGTAGGCGAAGTCCACCGGCGTGGCCCCGGCGGGCAGACAGGTCACATCCCCCTTGGGGGAGAAGACGAAGACCTCGTCGGCGAACATGTCCACTTTCAGCCCGGAGATGAAGTCGTCCGCCTCCGTCTCCTGCTGGGTCTCCAGCAGACGGCGGACCCAGGCGAACTTCTTCTCGTCCCCGTCCCGGATGCCCGCCTTGCTGCTCTTGTACTTCCAGTGGGCCGCCACGCCGTATTCCGCCGTCCGGTGCATCTCCCAGGTGCGGATCTGCACCTCGAAGGGGATGGCCTCGGAGCCGATGACGGTGGTGTGGAGGGACTGGTAGCCGTTGGGCTTGGGCATGGAGATGTAGTCTTTGAACTTCCCCGGCACGGTGTTGAACATCTCGTGGACCAGGCCCAGCACCGAGTAGCAGTCCTGCAAGGTGTCCACGATCACCCGCAGGGCGCAGATGTCCCAGATCTCGCTGAGCTCCAGCTTTTGCGTGTACATCTTGCGGTAGATGCTGTAGGTGTGCTTGATGCGGTGGTAGATGGTGCAGCTGATGCCCCACTCCCGGAGCCGGGCGCGGATCTTGTTCTCCATCCGGCTCATGAAGTCGTCCAGATTGCCCCGACGCTCTTCAATCGACGTGGTGATGGACTGGAAGGCCACCGGGTCCAGGTATTTCAGGGAGAGGTCCTCCAGCTCCCACTTCACCGCCTGAATGCCCAGCCGGTGGGCGATGGGGGCGTAGATCTCCATGGTCTCCAGACTTTTCAGCCGCTGCTTCTCCGGCGTCTGATAGTCCATCGTGCGCATGTTGTGCAGCCGGTCGGCCAGCTTGATGAGAATCACGCGGATGTCCCGGCTCATGGCCAGCAGCATCTTGCGCATGTTCTCCATCTGCTCGTCCTCGCGGCTGGTGTAGTTCACCCGCGTCAGCTTCGTGACGCCCTCCACGATGTCCGCCACCACCGGCCCGAACTGCCGGGCGATCTGCTCGTGGGTCACCCCCGTGTCCTCAATCGTGTCGTGCAGCAGGGCGCAGACGATGGAGTCCTCATCCAGCCCCATGTCCACGGTGATCTCCGCCGCCGCGATGCAGTGGGTCACATAGGGCGTCCCGTCCTTGCGCTGCTGCCCCGCGTGGGAGCGGGCCGCCAGCTCAAAGGCCGCCCGGATGCGGGCAAAGTCCACCTTCGTCCCGGCGGCGCGGATCTTGTGTTCCAGTTGGGTATAGCCCTGCTCCAGCAGGGGTTCAAAGGTCTCCGCCATGGAAGGTCAACTCCTTTTGTATCATTTGATCGGGGGGAGGGGGGGATGGATAGTGAAGAGTGAAGAATGAAGAATGAAAAATGAAGAGTTGTGGTATCGGCTTCGCCGATCATTTGAAAATTTGTCGCGCAGCGACACAACAATTCTTCATTCTTCATGTTTCATTTTTCATTCTTAACCAACCCCCCCAGCTCCCGCATGGTGGGCGCGCCGTTCAGGTCCGCCCGCCGGCCGCTGGCGCAGACGCATTGCAATCGGATTCCCTCTATGGTCTCGGTGATGCGCAGCAGTCCCAGTTCCCGGAACACCCGGAGGACCAGGGCGAAGCGCTCCTCGCGCATCCGGGGGGCCAGCAGTTCCGTCAGCGCCGCCAGGCAGCCGCGACAGTGGCCGCCCAGCGCGCCCAGAGCCCGCCAGACGGTGACGAAGTCCTGCCGCTCGGGCCGGTCCGCCGCGTCTTCCGGCTCCAATTTGCCGGAGAGCAGCCGCAGGGCCCGGTCCTCCTCATGCACCCGCAGTTCGGAGATCAGCAGTTGTACGCTGCTGTGGCCCCGGAAGCGGTTGATCTGGGGGCAGAAGGCCGCGTCCACCCAGTCCCCGGGCCGGGGGGCCACCTGGTCGGGGCCTCTGCCGAACAGCACCGCCTCATAGCTCTGGCGAAATTTCTCCAGCCGCAGCCGCAGGTGCCGCCCGCCGCCGATGGGGCTCAGCTCCGTGAGGCGTGCCCCGCTCAGGCAGAGCAGCGGGCGCGGGTTCCCCGCGCCGCAGGGCTCCAGCCGCTCCAGCGCCGCCACGCTCTCCATGCGCAGCAGCGCCGGGTCGTCGATGCACAGTTCCGGCTCCAGCGTGGCCTCCGCCGGGGCCGGGTGGCTCCGCCAGTAGTCCGCCAGCGCCGCCCGGAAGGCGTCGATGCGCTCCCGGCGGATGGTCAGCCCCGCCGCCAGGGCGTGGCCGCCGAAGCCCTCCAGATAGTCCCCGCAGGCGCTCAGGGCCTCAAAGAGGTTGAAGCCCCCGCAGCTGCGGCAGGAGCCTTTGCCCCGCTCCCCCTCCAGGGAGATCATCACGGCGGGGACGCCGTAGGCCTCCGCCAGACGGCTGGCCGCAATGCCGATGACCCCCTGGTGCCAGCCCTCCCGGGCCAGCACGATGGGCGCGTCCGCCTGGCCGTCCCCCAGGGAGGCCGCGGCCTCCTCCCAGATGCCGGTCTCCAAAGCCTGGCGTTCCCGGTTCAGCGCCCCCAGCCGGGCGGCCATGTCCCCGGCCACCCGGGGGTCGGCGGTCAGCAGCAGCTCCGTGGCCACCGCCGTGTGGCCCAGCCGCCCGGAGGCGTTCAGCCGGGGGGAGATGGAAAAGCCGATGGTCCCGGCGGTGAGCTTCCGCTCCCCCAGCCGAGCCTGTTCCGTCAGGGCCAGCAGCCCCGGGCGCGGATCGCGCTCCAGCTTTTCCAGGCCCCGGCGCACGATGTAGCGGTTCTCCCCCAGCAGGGGCATCACATCCGCCACCGTGCCGATGGCCACCAGGTCCGCGTAGCGGCGCAGCACCGCCTCGCTGCTGCCCTCCAGGGCGCAGAGCAGCTTGAAGGCCACCCCCACCCCCGCCAGCTCCGCGCCGTCCCAGGCGCAGTCCGGGCGCTTGGGGTCCACCACCGCCACGGCGGGGGGCAGGGTCTCCCGGCACTGGTGGTGGTCGGTCACGATCATGTCCACGCCCAGCTGCGCGGCGTAGGCGGTCTCCTCCACCGTGGTCACGCCGCAGTCCACGGTGACGATCAGGCTGATGTCCCGCGCCCGCAGCGCGTCGATGGCCCCGGCGTTGACGCCGTAGCCCTCGGCCATGCGGTCCGGGATGTACAGCAGACAGGGCAGACCTTTGGAGCGCAGATAGTCGGTCAGCATACAACTGCTGGTGATGCCGTCCACGTCATAGTCGCCGTAGACCGCCACCCGTTCGCCCCGGGCGATGGCCGTTTGCAGCCGGGCCACTGCCCTGTCCATGTCCGTCAGCGCATAGGGGTCCCCCAGCGCCTCGGCCCCGGCGTTCAGAAAGTCCAGCGCCGCCCCCGGCTCCCGCAGCCCCCGCGCCCAAAGCACGGCGGCCAGCAGCGGCGCCAGCCCCGCCCCGGTGAGCTCAGACGGCACCGCCGTTTTCCCCCGGGGGATCTTCCATCGCAGTTCCTTCATCGAATACTTGTCCCTTATTATAATAAATAATAAACCAGTATAGCACGCTTTGGGGCGGTACGCAAGGGCAGGAGCAGAAAAAGCAGCCTTTCTTTTTCTCGGAAACCAGCGCATTGTAGGGCGCGCCGGGGTCGGCGCGCCCTACGGGGGCGGGTGCGGATTCGCCGTAGGTTGGCAATATCGTTGCCGCACCTGCGGGGGCCGTCGGGACGCCGGCCCCTACAAAAAATGTTGCGAATCCGCCGGACGTAACGGTCATCCAGGCGCACTCACCCATTCCCTCCCCCAGCGGGGGAGGGTGCCGCCCTCAAGGGCGGCAGGAGAGGGAGAACGTGGCGGGACCGCGCTGTGGAAATGACCGCAGCCGTGGAGGGTATGCGCACATAACATACCGTTTGCAAGCGGTCAGGTTCTCCCTCTTCCGTCATCCGCCTCGCGGGGGATCGGCGGATGCCACCTTCCCCCGCTGGGGGAAGGAAATGGGAGCTGCGGATTCGCCGGGGGTTTGTTGAAAACGAGGTGCTGCTGCGCGGCGCGCCGGGGTCGGCGCGCCCTACAAGAAAGCGTTGCGGATTCGCCGGATGTTTCTGCTTGTCTTTGGTGTTGCTGCGGGGACGTCGGGGACGCCGTCCCCTACAAAGCGCACTCACCCATTCCCTCCCCCAGCGGGAAAAGCTGTCAGTGGGGACGATTCTAAATGACAACTTTTTTGCCGCAGACAAAGGAAAAAGTTGTCAACGGGAACCGTCCCCACTGACAAAAAGGCCCCCTTCCTGGAAGGGGGCCAAACTGTGTCAAAAGTCCGCGTTGCCGGTGGTCCTGGGGTGCAGCTCCACATCCCGGATGTTGCTGACGCCGGTGAGGTACATCACCATGCGCTCGAAGCCCAGGCCGAAGCCCGCGTGGCGGCAGGAGCCGTAGCGCCGCAGGTCCAGATACCACCAGTAGTCCTCCGGGTTCAGGCCCAGCTCGGCCATGCGCCCCAGCAGCAGGTCCAGGCGCTCCTCGCGCTGGCTGCCGCCGATGATCTCGCCGATGCCGGGCACCAGGCAGTCCGCCGCGGCCACGGTCCTGCCGTCGTCGTTCAGGCGCATATAGAAGGCTTTGATGTCCTTGGGGTAGTCCGTCACGAACACGGGCTTTTTGAAAATCTCCTCGGTCAGGCAGCGCTCGTGCTCGGTCTGGAGGTCGATGCCCCAGGACACGGGATAGTCGAATTTCCGCCCGCTTTTTTGCAGCAGCTCCACGGCCTCGGTGTAGCTGACGCGCCCAAACTCGCTGTTCAGCACGTGCTCCAGGCGCTGCTTCAGGCCCTTGTCCACGAAACGGTTGAAGAAGTCCATCTCCTGGGGGCAGCGCTCCATGACGGCGCGGATGATGTATTTCACCATGGCCTCCATGCACTCCAGGTCGTCCTCCAGGTCGGCCCAGGCCATTTCCGGCTCGATCATCCAGAACTCGGCGGCGTGGCGCTGGGTGTTGGAGGCCTCCGCCCGGAAGGTGGGGCCGAAGGTGTACACGTCCCCGAAGGCCAGGGCGAAGTTCTCCGCGTTGAGCTGGCCGGAGACGGTCAGGTTCGTGGGCTTGCCGAAAAAGTCCCTGGAGTAGTCCACCTTCCCGTCCTCGGTGCGGGGCGGGTTGTCCAGGTCCAGGGTGGTGACCCGGAACATCTCCCCCGCGCCCTCGGCGTCGGAGCCGGTGATGATGGGCGTGTGGACGTAGACGAAGCCCCGGTCCCGGAAAAACGCGTGGATCGCCTGGGCCGCCACGCTGCGGACACGGAAGGTGGCGGAAAAGAGGTTGGTCCGGGGGCGCAGATGCTGGATCGTGCGCAGATATTCCAGGCTGTGGCGCTTGGGCTGGAGCGGGTAGTCCGGGGAGCTGGCGCCCTCCACGGTGATGGCGTCGGCCTTCAGCTCAAAGGGCTGGGGCGCGTCGGGGGTGCAGACCAGCGTTCCGTGGACGATCAGGGCGGCGCCGACGTTCTGGCGGGCGATCTCGTCGTAATTGTTCAGACTGCCCCTCTCGAATACGACCTGCAGCGGCTTGAAGCAGCTGCCGTCATTGAGCTCGATGAACCCAAAGTTTTTCATGTCCCGGAGATTCCTGGCCCAGCCGCAGACGGTGATGCGCTGTCCGTCAAAGGCGGAGGCGTCGGCATAGATCCCGGAGATTTTCTGATGCTTCATATTGGCACCTGTCCTTTCTTCGCGCACGGAACGGATGTGCGCTCATATTTTCGGCGGGAATGCGCCGCCGTGAGAACATATTATAAGCGCGTCGGGGGGAGATTGCAAGGGATTGTTGAGAAAAAGGGGCAAATAATGTTTGACATTTGTCTCCCTCTGTGCTATCATCGGGACAGCAAGGGAAACAAATGTCAAACAAAGGAGGAGGATTCGATGAAGCTTTCCCTGTCGAACATGGAGTGGAAGCTGATGAACCGGCTCTGGGACGGGGGGCCGATGACGCTGATGGAGCTGACGCGGGCGCTGGAGGCGGAGACGGGCTGGACCAAGCACACGGTGCTGACGATGCTGACCCGGCTGGAGGCCAAGGGGGCCGTGGGCTGGGAACCGGCGGGGCGGGCGCGGCGCTATGCCCCCGCCCTGGCCCGGGAGGACGTGCGCCGGGAGGAGACCGCCAGCTTCCTGGACCGGGTCTACGGCGGGAAGCCGGGGCTGCTGATGAGCGCGCTGGTGGAGGACCGGGCGCTGACGCGGGAGGACATCGACGAGCTGTCCGAAATTCTGCGAAAGGCGGGTGAGCGAACGTGAAGGAGATTTTGATCACCTCATCGGCGCTGATCCTGGCGGTGCTGCTGCTGCGCCGGCTGTTTCGCAGCAGCATTTCCCGGCGGGTGCAGTATGCCATCTGGCTGTTGGTGCTGCTGCGTCTGCTGCTGCCGGTGCAGCTGCCCGCCGCCGGGTACAGCGTGCTGAGCGCGGCGCAGCCTTTGCAGGAGACGGTGGAGGCGGCGGCGCGGGAGCGCGTCTATCTTCTGCCCTACGCCGCCTATCCTACGGAGTTCTACACGCCGGAGGAACTGCCCGACCGGCAGCCGGGGGCCGTGTTCCTGGAGGGGGAGGGCTCCTACGGCGTGGTGGACGGGACCGGGGAGAACGTGGTCTTTTACCGGGAGCGGGTGCAGCCGCTCCAGGTCCTGACATTCATATGGTATATTGGGATGGGCGTCATGGCGCTCTGGTTCCTCGGGTCCAATCTGCGTTTTGCAAGGAAGCTGCGCCGGACCAGGCTGCCCTTGCAGGACGTGGACAGCGCCTACCCGGTCTATCTCTGCGACGACATCCCCGCCCCCTGTCTCTTTGGGCTGCTGCGGCCCGCCATCTACGTCACCAGCGAGGCGGCCCGGGACGAGACGCGGCTGCGCCACGTCCTGGCCCATGAGGAGACCCACGCCCGGCACCTGGACCCCCTGTGGTCGGCGCTGCGGGGCCTCTGCCTGGTGCTCTGGTGGTTTGACCCGCTGGTGTGGCTGGCAGCGCGCTGCGCGAAGTCGGACTGTGAACTGGCCTGCGACGAGGGGGCGCTGGCCCGGCTGGGAGAGACGGAGCGCCGGGCCTACGGGGAGACCCTGCTGGCCCTGATCCCCCAGCGCCGCAGCGCCCACCCGCTGCTGGCCGCCACCTCCATGACGGCGGGCAAGCGGCAGATGCGCGACCGCATCACCCGCATCGCCAGCCGCCGCCGCCCGGCGCTCCTGGCCCTGCTGGCGGCGCTGGCCCTGGTCTGCTGCGCCTGCGCCGTGAGCTTTGCCGGAGGGGAGGCGGGGGAGGAACACGCACCCGCAGAGAACACGGCTACGCTGGCCACGCTGCGGCCCGGCGAACGCCCCCTCAGCGGCGCGGAGCTGGAGTTTTTCAACAGGACCTTCTTCAAGCCCCAAATCCTGGTGGGGGACGCATACCAAATCAATCTGCACAATCAGTTTTTGTCCTCCCACTATGCCTCCGCTGTGGACGTGGACCTCTTTGAACTGTTCTACAACGGCGTGGGTGCGGACTACCCCCTGTCGGACGCGGAGTTCCAGTTGGTGGGCACGGACGTCTGTCCCACGGTAAAACTGCCCACAGACGCGCTGGACCGGGCCTTTTATTTGAACACCGGGCTCCACCTGAACGAGACAAGTCAGCTGGGGCTGGACCGTTTCCCCTATCTGGCCGACTATGACGCCTACTATCATACGCACGGCGACACCAACTACTGCGGCCCCGTGACGATGTCCGCCGGGACGCGGGAGGGGGACATGGTGCGCCTGTGGTACTGCAACGGGGATTGGAACTGCGTCACGCTGAAGGACGCCGGGGACGGCGTCTGGCACTTCGTCTCCCATCTGCCTTCCGGCAAGCCCGCCATTCCCACGGCGCTGCCGGAGGGCGAGCCCTGGGCGGTGATCCCGCTGGACGATTTCACGCCCGTGGAGCTGCCGCCGGTCACGCTGACCGTCCACCGGAACGACTGCGCGGAGCGGCTTGGCGGCTGGAGTCTGGGGGAAGGCGACCGCGTCACCGTGCGCCTGTACCGTTCCACGGACGGGAACTGCTACGCCGCCGTGGTGGACCGGGAGGAGGGCGGCGTCTGGGAAGCGCGGAGTTTTCTGACCCTCCCCGCCGGGGTGCGGAACCCGGAGGTCCGCTTTTTTCAAGACCTGTTCGGCTGTGCGGAGGGCCTGATCATCTCTTACGACGACGAGGTCGCCCGCAACACCTACGGGCAGCGCTGCCACTATTTCGCCTTTGCCGCCGACGGTACGCCGACGCCGGTGGCGGAACTGCCCTGCTTCGGGGACACGGGCCAGATTCTCGATCTGGACGGCGACGGCACAAACGAACTGGCGTCCGTGGGCTGGAGCGAGGCCTGGATATACTGCCAGCGAAATGGGACGATCTATGCCGCCCCGGTCTGCCCACTGTTGCAGCGGTATCTGGGGGACCTCACGTTCTGGAGCACGGGTCTGGATGCGAACTACCGCTGCCTGCGTGTTTCGGGGTATGGGGACGGAGTTCATTTCCAGTGCAGACTCTACTTTGACGGAGATCGCCTGCTGGTCTACCGGGATTCCATGCCCCCGGTGACCGGGCATGTGATGGAGGGCGTGGAAGGACCAGTCGAGGTACTGGCCGACGCGAACGTCATTCTGGAGGCGCGGGTGCGGAATCTGATTGAGATGAAGGAACGCGGCGAATCCACATGGGCCCCGGACGACTGGTGCATCTCCAGTCTGGAGCGCACGCTGACGGAGCGCGGGGACTGGAGCATCGAAACCTGGTGTTATACCTTTCGCTTCCACACGCAAGAGCCGGACAAGGTCGTATGGGCGGGCAGCACCTACGTCACCGAGGACGGCTGGGTGATCGTTGGGATCTATGGGGAAGAACCCTATCTGTTTTATCAGCTCGCTCCCGACGGGACCCGGCGGCGGCTGGCGGGCAGCATACCGTATTTGTATGGCCCGGACAACCCGGTTCTCTTTCCTGCAATGCTGTCCTATCTTGAATTGCGCAACGGTCTGCGCGGCCCCGGCGACATCGGGGGCGTGGAGCTGTGGCGGATGTACCGCTATGCAGACGCAGCAGACACGCTGAACCGCCTGGGCGCGGCGGGGCCGGAGGTCTGCGCCGACGCGCTGGCGCGCATGGTGGAGGCGGCGCAGCGGGTGGACCCGGAGCAGCTCGAATGGGGATATGGCCTGATTGGGGATTCCGACGCGCTGACGGAGGAAGGCCGCGCAGCGCGGGAGCTGCTGCGGGGGATTCTGGAGGCGTCGGAGGAAGCATAGTAGCGGGAAAACAGCAAAACGGCGGAGAGGGCAAGCTATTTTCCTACATCATGTGGTTGCATCTTTTTAAAATACCACATCTTGTAGGGATGGGCTTGTCCGCTCCGCCGTTTTTGCTGTTTGTCAGTTGTCACCAGATTGTTCCGTTTTGTGCCTGAACTGCTTTCTGTCAGTCAGAAAAAAAGAACAAGATCGACAAATCCGGGATCGGAATCCCAGATTTGTCGATCTTGTTTTGGATTTGTCAAACACCCGCAAAAACCCGGCGGCCTCCTTTCCAGGAAGCCGCCGGGAAGCGATTTGGAGTGTAAATCCGCCCGTTCAGATCAGGCCCTGCTCCCGCATCAGGTCGAACAGCGCCGCCTTGTGGGCCTCCTCCATCTCGGTCAGGGGCATCCGCAGGAAGTTTTCACACCAGCCCATGGCGTGCATGGCCGCCTTGACGGGGATGGGGTTCACTTCGCTGAACAGGGCGTGGACCAGGGGGAGGTATTTCAGTTGCAGCGCGGCGGCCTCGGCGGTCTTGCCCTCGAAGAAGAGGTGGCACATGGCGCTGGTCTCGGCGGGAAGCAGGTTGCTCAGGACGGAGATCACGCCCTTGCCGCCCAGGGAGAGGATGGGGACGATCTGGTCGTCGTTGCCGGAGTAGAGGTCCAGCCGGTCCCCCACCAGCGCGGCGGTGGTGACGATCTTGCCGATGTCGCCGTTGGCCTCCTTGATGCCCGCGATGTTGCCGTGGTCGGCCAGCTTCGCGTAGGTGGCCGGTTCGATGTTCACACCCGTGCGGCTGGGCACGTTGTAGAGGATCAGGGGCTTCGTCACCGCGTCGGCCAGGGTGGCGTACATCTTCACCAGGCCGTTCTGGGTGGCCTTGATGTAATAGGGCGTCACCACCAGCAGGGCGTCCGCGCCCACTTCGCAGGCATATTTGCTCATGCTCAGGGAGACGCTCATCTCGTTGCTGCCGGTGCCCGCGATCATGGGCACGCGCCCGGCGATGCGCTCGGCGCTGTAGCGCAGCACCTCTTTGTGCTCCGCGATGCTGAGGGTCTTGCCCTCGCCGGTGGTCCCGGCGATGACCAGCGCGTCAATGCCCCGGTCGATCTGCCAGTCGATGAGGCGGCCCAGGGCCTCGTAGTCCACGCCGGCAGGCGTGGTGGGCGTGATGAGCGCGGTGGCCGCGCCCCGGAAGACGGTGGGATGTGACATGGTGTGCTTCCTCCTGTGATCTGTCTGGTTTTATTTGTGCCGCCCGATGGGGCAGGGAAAAAGCGGGGGATGCTATGGGAGAGTGTAGCACAGTTTTGGGGGAAATACAATATGGGTTCTGTGAGTCAAAAGGGACGGTTCTTTTTGACTCATGATGTCATACAGGGCGCTCTCTCCCGGTCCCTCCCCCAGCGGGGCATAGGCGTTAAGCTAACCATCACAGGTGATTTCAAGCAGAGTAAGCAGCAAAAGCAAGCAAAGTCAAAGGACGTTTTCGCTTTGAAGAAGCACAAGACGAACGAAG
>JAFXXH010000006.1 GCA_017542425.1 Oscillospiraceae bacterium
CCCGACGTTTTATAAATCCGAGGTGTTGCTGCCGGGGCGTCGGGACGCCGCCCCCTACATTGAGATGCTGCAAATTCGCCGGACGTGGTGCTTATCTTTGGTACTGCTGCACGGCGCGCCGGGTCGGCGCGCCCTACAAGAAAATCCTACGAATTCGTCAGGCGTAGCGGTCATCCACAGCTTTTCCTATCTGCGGGTTTCCCAAAGTGCCCTCTCCCGGTCCCTCCCCCAGCGGGGGAGGGTGTCGCCCACAAGGGCGACCGGAGAGGGAGAACGTGACGGAACCGCGACGTGGAAATGACCGCAGCCGTGGGAGTATGCAAACGGATTTCCCGTCTGCTGGCGGTCGCGTTCTCCCTCTTCCGTCATCCGCCTCGCGGGGGATCGGCGGATGCCACCTTCCCCCGCTGGGGGAAGGAAATGGCGGAAAGCACGCAGCGGCCTTGTAGGGGGCGGCGTCCAGCCCGTGGCCGGCCCCCGGAGCAAAGGAATTTTGCGGTGGACTGGACGCGCCCTCGGCTTTTTACCTCCCCCGCTCCTTCACTCCTCCGCCGCGGCCGTCTCCAGGAAGCAGGTCGCCTTTTCCTCCTTCGGCTCCAGCCGCGGGTCGAGCTGGAAGGCGCTGACCTTGTAGCCGCCCTCGGCCGGGGCGCTGAGCTCCACGGTGCCCTGCGCGGTGACGGTCTCCTGTTTCAGGCCCAGGAGCCTGCCGTTTTGGTCGTAGACGGCCAGGAGGACCGTGTCACCCACGTCCCCGGCGTCGGCCTCCAGGCTTATCACAACCTTGCCGTCGGCGGTGGCGCGGACCGGGTGTTCCTTGTACAGGCAGTCGAAGGGCGTCCGCAGATCGACCCAGGTGAAGCCGCTCACCGCGTATTCATAGTAACCGAGCGCGGTAAATATTTTTCCATCATAGGTCGTTTCTCCCGTATCCCACTCGCTGTTACGCTCCACCAGGAGACAGGCCCCGTCGGCACGGACCCAGGCCTCCGCGCTGCGATAGGCGGGGAACACCTGGAGGCTGAGGGTATATCTCCCCGCCTCGTCCACTGTGAGGTCTGTGCAGCGGGCGACGGGAAGAAATTCGTAGTCCTCCAGGCCCTCGTTCCAGACGCGGTCGGCGACCAGGTACTGGCCCGGGTCCGTAGGCAGGCCGAAGCCGGTCATGCAAACCTCGACGGAGACCAGATCGCCGTTCTCGTCGTCCCGGTAGTCGGACACCCAGAAGGTGGTGACCCGCCGCGCCACGTTTTCATGGGTCCCGTCGGCGTCCCGCAGCAGGGGAATCGTGCGGATCTCCGTGCCGTCGTAGTAGATGCCCAGGGACGCGCTTTTCTGGGGGATGCGGAGCATGCAGGAATAATAATACAAAATCCTGCCAGTCTCAGACCCATAGGGTCCCATGGCCTCCTCCTCGTCCCCGTAAAAGCCCGCGGTGAAGGGCTCCGCCTGCTCCACGCCATGCAGGGACAGCAGCGCCGGGTCCAGGGGCTTGCTGCCGTAGAGGACCAGCTGGTGGAGGGTGTCCGGCCGGTCCGTGGGGCTGAGGTAGAAGGTCAGGGGGATGTCGTCGGGTTGGGACATGATATAGCGCTGGTCCTCATAGAACAGCGGGCTGGACGAGCCGATATACTGCCACATTCTGGCGTCCGGCTTGACCATATATTCTCCGCTGAGACTCTGAAAGCTGTTTCCCCAGCTGCCGTTGGCGAAGGCCGCCCCGGCGCAGGTCAGGTTGATGCCCTCCAGGCCGCTGGACTGGACGGAGACCGTCTTGAAGTGCTCCAGCTCTGCGTCGCCGTAAGACTGCTTGTGGACGCGCAGGGTGACCGCTCCGGCCTCGCCGGGTTCCGTGTGGGCCGTGGCATGGCAGTCGTCCCCGACGGAAAACCAGGCGCTGCCCCCGTCCTCGCGCTGTTCCAGACGCAGGGCCGAAACCTCGCCGCTGGCGGTCATGTCGCCGTAAGCACCAATGCCGGTCATGAGCCAGCAGTAGTCCTCGTAAGCGGTCCCTTCCCAGATGCTCCAGTCCACTTCGTCGCTGTCCTCCGGGGCGCTCCAGACGCCGTAGCTGCCGCCGACGGCGGTGAGCCTGGCCGTCGGGTAGACGCGGACCCCCTGGGAGAACACGCCGCAGGAAGCGGCCCCGTCGCCGCCCAAAGCCTCCAGCTTGCCGGTCACCAGATGTATGCTCCGGCGGACATATACGCCCTGGCTGACGGGGTCTTCTCCGGCCCGGACGGTCAGGACGCCGTCGCCGGTGAGGATCAGGTTTTCGCTCCCGGCGGCGCAGATGCCCCGGCTGGCCGCGCCGCTGCCCCCGGCCTCGGTGAGGCTGCAAGCGCCCTGCACCTCCAGGAAGGTCCAGTCGCCGCCGATGAGCAGGGCCGCCCGGCCCGGCACGGCGTCGGACAGAAGACTGCCCTCCGCCCCCCGGCCGGAGAAGACGAAGTCCCGCAGGGTCAGGGTATGGGAGGCCGGGTCATAGCTGGCCGAACCGGAGACGCCGGGCAGGTCGGTGCTGTCGATGACCAGGTTTTCGTCCGTCACCTGCACCCCGCCCACCCAGAGTTCATAGCTCCGGGGGGCCGCCCCGGCGGTCAGGGGCAGCAGGCCGAGACAGAGACTCAGCAGCAGAATCGAAAAGACGAAGAAACGCCGTTTCATGGAACTCACTCCTTTCAAACGATATCAGAGCTCTTTTTCCATAATAGCATATCCCCCGCCCCGATACAACAGGGGACCGGAATTTTCCAACACACTATATTTAATAATAATCTCCAGATTTCAATTGCAATTCCAGGCGCGGTATGCTATACTGTCTCTATTATCGAATTCATTGTCCCGGAGAGACAAAGGAGGACATACGGATGAATTCCATACAGGACATCTGGGACGGCATTCTGGAGCTTTTGTCATCCAAGCTGACCCCCACCTCCATCAACACCTGGTTCGCCCAGTGCCAGCCCATCGAACTGCGCAACGGCGCGCTGGTGGTCCACACCCCCAACGTCTTCAAGCGCGACATCATCCAGCAGCGCTTTTCCCAGGCCATCAAAGACGCCCTGCGGGACCTCTTCTCCAGCGACTTTGACCTGATCGTGCTGGCCGGGGACGAACTGGCCGACTACCGGGACATCCAGCAGGAGGAAAAGAGCCTCCCGGAGATGGACGGCTACACCTTCGACAACTTCATCGTGGGCGCCAGCAACAAGTTTGCCCACGGCGCGGCCCTGGGCGTGGTACGCAATCCCGGCAGCCGGGCCTACAACCCCCTGTTCATCTACGGCAACTCCGGCCTGGGCAAGACCCACCTGCTGCGGGCCATCGGCTCGGCCATCCACGAGAACGACCCCAAATGCAAGATTCTCTTCGTCAAGGGCGACGACTTCCTAAACGAGATGGTCCACTCCCTGAAAGAGGGCCGCACGGAAGAGTTTCGTCAAAAATACCGCCAGGTGAACCTCTTCCTGATGGACGACATCCAGTTCATCGCGGGCAAGGAGAGCACCCAGGAGGAATTTTTTCACACCTTTGAGAGCATCTACAGCGCCGGAAACCAGATCGTCCTGACCTCCGACCGCCCGCCCCGGGACATGGCCACCCTGGACGACCGGCTCCGCACCCGCTTTGAGGGCGGGCTCATGGCGGACATCCAGGCCCCGGACAAGGAGCTGCGCATCGCCATCATCCGGGACAAGGCCGGACACATGGGCCTGGAGCTCAGCGACGAGGTGATCGTCTACATCGCCGACCGGCTGACCAGCAACATCCGCCAGATCGAGGGCGTGGTCAAAAAGATCTCCGCGTTCAGCGGCATGGGGGAGGAGATCAACCGGGAGCGGGTGGACCAGTCCATCAACGACGTGATCCAGAGCGGCATCTATATCCCCACCCCGGACGACATCATCCACGAGACGGCCCGCTACTTCCAGGTCACCTCCAAGGACATCAAGGGCCAGAGCCGCCAGAAGAACATCGCCAACGCCCGCCACATGGCCGCCTATCTGATCCGCATCCTCACCAGCTACCCCTTGCAGACCATCGGCAGCTACCTGAACCGGGACCACGCCACCATCAACGCCAGCATCAAAAAGATCGAGAAGGACATGAAGACCAACCAGGAGACCTCCAACACCGTGCGGGACATCACCAGCAACATCAACTCCCGCAACCGCTGAGAAGTTATCCACTTTTCAACAAAGTTTTCCCCATCCACAGGGAAACGCTGTGGAAAACCCCGCAGCCGGCGCGCCGTCGGGAAAGCTGTTGAAAAACGCCGAGCGTCTCCAACAGCCAAAAACCCTGACGCCGTCTGAACTTTTGCCACTTTTCAACAATTCTTTTCTCTAATACGCCTACTGCTAAAATTTTTATAAAAGACATCTATGACCGCTCCGCCCTCCCAGGGCCGGGCGGCGGGAGGAGACAGACATGAAATTTTCCTGTGACAGAACGCTGCTGCAAGTGGCCGTGAACACCGTGTCCCGCGCCTGCAGCGCCAGAAGCCCCATCCCGGCCCTGGAGGGCATCCTGCTGGAAGCCGGACAGCAAAATCTCAAGCTGACGGGCTACGACCTCAAGAAAGGCATTTACACCCACATGGAAGCCGAAGTGGACCAGATGGGCAGCATCATCCTCCCCGCCCGTATGTTCAGCGACATCGTCCACTCCCTGCCCGACGGGGAAGTGGAGTTGAAAACCGACAAGCTCTACACCACCATCCGCTGCGGCAGCGCGGAGTTCCACATCGTCGGCTCCGACCCGGCGGACTATCCGGAACTGCCCGCCATCGACGGACAGACCGGCGTCAGCCTGCCCCAGAACCAGCTCCGGGACATGATCCGCGAGACCGTCTTCGCCGTCAGCGACAACGAGGCCCGACCCATCTACACCGGCGAACTCTTTGACCTGCGCGACAGCGTCCTGAACGTGGTAGCCGTGGACGGCTACCGCATGGCCATCCGCCGGGAGACCGTGGAGGACATGCGCGCCGACTGCACCTTCATCGTCCCGGGCAACGCCCTCAGCGACATCGAGAAGCTCTGCGGCGACAGCGCCGACCCCATCCATATCCATGTGGGCAGCAAGCACATCGGCTTCACCATCGGCGACACCGTGCTGATCACCCGCCGCCTGGAAGGGGAATTCCTGAACTACCACAAGGCCGTCCCGGACGTGTTCCAGGTCCAGGTCCGGGCCGACTGCCGGGAGCTGCAGCGCACCATTGAGCGCGTCAGCCTCATCATTGACAGCAAGATCAAGACCCCCCTGCGCTGCACCTTCGAACAGGACCGGATGCGCATCCTCTGCAACACGGCCCTGGGCCGGGCGGAGGACTTCTGCGCCGTGGAAGGGGACGGAAAGGGCATGGAGATCGGCTTCAACAACCGCTATCTGCTGGACGCGCTCAAGTCCGCTCCCGCGGACGACGTCCGCATCTGCATCAATTCCGGCTCCACCCCCTGCATTCTGGTGCCCACCGACGGCACAGACCGCTTTCTCTACATGATTCTGCCCGTGCGGCTGAAAGCGGAGTGAAGCCCATGGAGACCATCTCAATTACCACTCCCTTCATCAAACTGGACGCCTTTTTGAAATTTTGCGGCGCGGTGGGCACCGGGGGCGAGGCCAAACAGCGCATCGCCGCCGGGGAAGCCCTGGTGAACGGGGAAGCCTGCACCCAGCGGGGAAAAAAACTCCATCCCGGCGACACCGTCCGCTTTGACGGACGGGACTACAGCGTAGCGGCCCCATGAAGCTGCTGCGGCTGCGCCTCCGGGACTTCCGGAACTACCGGGAGGCCGAGACGGACTTCGACCCCGGCATCAACGTGATCTCCGGGGAGAACGCCCAGGGCAAGACCAATCTGCTGGAGGCCGTCTGGATGCTCTCCGGGGGCCGGAGCTTCCGTACCCGCTTTGACCGGGAGCTGATCGCCCTGGACGCCGACAGCGCCGAACTGGACGCCGCCGTATCCCTGAACCGGCGGGAGCAACGCATCCGCATCCTGCTGCAACGGGGCAGGAGCAAGCAGATTTTCTGCAACGGCGTCCGCCAGAGCGGCGGAGAGCTGGGCGAGAAACTGAAAGCCGTGCTGTTCAGCCCCGACGACCTGAACCTGATCCGGGACGGGGCCGGGGCAAGGCGGCGGCTGATGGACCTGGCCATCGGACAGCTGCGCCCGGGTTACGCCGCCGTCCTCAGCGACTACCGCCGGGTCTATGAGAACAAGACCCGTCTGCTGCGGGACTACCGCAACGACAGCGCCATGCTGGGCACCCTGGACACCTTTTCCGACTCCCTGGCCCGGCTCAGCGCAAAGCTCATCCGCTATCGCTCCAGCTTCGCCCGCCGCCTGGGGGAGAGCGCCGCGCCCATCCACCGGGCGTTCACGGCGGGGCGCAGCCCGGAGACTTTGGAGCTGCGCTACGCCACGGTCAGCACCGTGACGGACCCCACGGCCAGTGAAACGCGCATCTATGAAGAAATCCTGGCCCACCAGCGCGCCCACCGGGAAGCGGAGCTTTCCGCCGGAGTCTGCCTCACCGGAGCCCACAAGGACGATCTGGAAATATCCCTGAATGGCCGCCCGGCAAGAACCTACGCCAGCCAGGGCCAGACCAGGACGGCGGCATTGTCCCTCAAGCTGGCGGAGCGGGAGATCATCTTGCAGGAGACCGGGGAATACCCCATCCTCCTGCTGGACGACGTGCTCAGCGAACTGGACAGCCGACGGCAGGAATTTGTCCTGAACCGCATCGGCGGGGGACAGACCCTCATCACCTGCTGCGAGGACGCGGGATTGATCGCGGGCAGGACCGGCGGACGGGTCCTGATCGTACAGAACGGGAACATCGTGAAAGATATGTGATCGAAGATTCGGAAGGGGCTTGCCCCTTCCGGCAGCAACCCAAACGAAACGCAAACCCACATGCGAATACGCAAGCGAACCGACACGACCCTCAACGCTGTTTTTGAGTAGCTTACCACCAGGCGCGTCCACAAGCGCCCTAACCCATTCCCTCCCCTTGTAGGGGCCGGCGTCCTCGACGGCCCGGAGGGTGTCGCCCACAAGGGCGACAGGAGAGGGAGAACGCGGCGGGATCGCGATGCGGAAATGACCGCAACCGTGGGAGTATGCGAATGATTTTACCGTCTGCAAGCGGTCAGGTTCTCCCTCTTCCGTCATCCGCCTCGCGGGGGATCGGCGGATGCCACCTTCCCCCGCTGGGGGAAGGAAGGGACGAGCCCGCAGCGGCCTTGTAGGGGGCGGCGTCCCGACGCCCCCGCAGCAGTTGCGAGATTTCCATAAACGTTCGGCGAATTCGCAGCCGTTCCCCTGTAGGGAAGGGGCTTGCCCCTTCCGGCGGGGAATGTCACGACACCCGCCAACCTTGGGCGAATTCGCAAGCGGATAGCGCATTCGCCCGGGCTTTCCCGTGTCGGACCGTGTGCTGCGCGAAAAGGGCAAGCCCTTTCCCTACGATGAGGCGCTTGCGCATTCGCCGGGGGTTGATTGAAACCCAGGTGCTGCTGCGCGGCGCGCCGGGGTCGGCGCGCCCTACAGAAGCGGCTGCGAATTCGCCGAAGGTCGGCGGTATCGTTGCCACTCCCGCAGGGGGCGTCGAGGACGCCGCCCCCTACAAAGCTCCCCCCCCACACACACCACCCCCCCACGGAGGTCTCCCCATGTACCTGCATCTCGGCAACGACAATCTGGTCCGCAAACGGGACGTCATCGGCGTTTTCGATCTGGACGTCAGCTCCCAGTCCCACCTGACCCGCGCTTTTCTGCGCGCAGCGGAGCAGTCCGGCGGGGTCCTGGACGCCAGCGGCGGCGAACTGCCCAAGAGCTTTGTAGTCTGCGCCGCCCTGGAGACCGGCCAAAGGGTCTGCCTCAGCCAACTGAACGCCTCCACCCTCCTGCGCCGCAGCGAGGGCACAGGCTTTGAATAAGAGCAAGTCGCGCCCCTTGTAGGGCGCGCCGACCCCGGCGCGCCGCCGCTGACGGCCGCGTATCTGACGTGCCGCTCCGACGCGCCCTGCATCCCGACTCCTTCCGCACATAACCCCGAAAATTTAATCTCAACAAGGATGTTTTGATATGACGGATCTCACCGAAAAAATCACGCAAGAATACGACGCCTCTCAGATCCAGGTTTTGGAGGGGCTGGAGGCGGTGCGCAAGCGGCCGGGTATGTACATCGGCTCCACCAGCTCCAGCGGTCTGCATCACCTGGTCTATGAGATCGTGGACAACGCCATCGACGAGGCGCTGGCGGGCTTCTGCCGCCACATCAGCGTCAGCATCGAGCCGGGCAACTCCATCCGCGTCGCCGACGACGGGCGCGGCATCCCCGTTGACATCCAGGAGCAGACGGGACTTCCCGCCCTGGAGGTGGTCTACACGGTGCTGCACGCGGGCGGCAAGTTCGGCGGCGGGGGCTACAAGGTCTCCGGCGGGCTGCACGGCGTGGGCGCCAGCGTGGTGAACGCCCTGAGCGAATGGCTGGAGGTGGAGGTCCACAAGAACGGCCACATCTACCAGATGCGCTTCGCCCGGGGCGTGAAGACCCAGGATATGCGCATCATCGGCGACACGGACCGGACCGGCACCACCGTCCGTTTCCAGCCCGACGGGCTGATGTTTGACGAGCTGGTCTACGACTACGAGACCCTGCACACCCGCCTCCGGGAACAGGCCTTCCTCAACGCCGGGCTGCACATCAGCCTGACGGACGAGCGCCCCGAGAGCGCGGAGAAGCCGGAGGCGCAGCGCAGCGCGGAGATGTGCTACGAAGGCGGCATCCGGGAGTTTGTGCGCTACATCAACCGCAGCAAGACCCCCCTGCACCCGGAGGTGATCTACGTCTCCGGCGTCCGCGCCGACAGCGAGGCGGAGATCGCCCTGCAGTACAACGACGGCTACAGCGAAGTCATCGTCTCCTTCGCCAACAACATCCACACCCCCGGCGGCGGAATGCACGAGACCGGCTTCAAGACCGCTTTGACAAGGGTGTTGAACGCCTACGGCCGCCGCATCGGGATTTTGAAGGAGGGCGACTCCCTCTCCGGCGAGGACTGCCGGGAGGGTATGAGCGCCATCATCTCCGTGAAGCTGACCGAGCCCCAGTTCGAGGGCCAGACCAAGGACAAACTGGGCAACAGCGAGATGCGCACCCTGGTGGACAGCATTTTGCAGGAGAAACTCAGCGAGTTCCTGGAGGAAAACCCCGCCGTGGGCCGTGCGATTCTGGAGAAGTCCATGACCGCCTCCCGGGCCCGGGAAGCGGCCCGCCGGGCCAGAGAGTCCATCCGCAACAAGAGCGGCCTGGAGTCCGGGGGAATGCCCGAAAAGCTGAAAGACTGCAACGAGCGGGACCCGGCCCTCTGTGAGATCTACATCGTGGAGGGCGACAGCGCCGCCGGCAGCGCCAACCAGGGCCGGGACAGCCGCTTCCAGGCGGTGCTGGCCATGTGGGGCAAAATGCTGAACGTGGAAAAGGCCCGGGCGGACAAAATTTACAAAAACGAGAAGCTCCAGCCCGTCATTGCCGCCCTGGGCGCGGGCATCGGCGAGGACTTCAACGTGGAGAAGCTGCGCTACCACAAGATCATCATCATGGCCGACGCGGACGTGGACGGCAGCCACATCCGCACGCTGCTGCTGACCTTCTTCTTCCGCTACATGCGCCCGCTGATCGAGCGGGGCTACGTCTACTCCGCCGTGCCGCCCCTCTACAAGCTGACCCGGGGCAAACAGCAGCGCGTGGCCTATTCCGACGCGGAGCGGGACAAGATTTCCGCCGAGATGCGCGGCGACAACCCCAACGCCAAAGTGGACATCGCCCGCTACAAGGGCCTGGGCGAGATGAACAAGGAGGAACTCTGGGAGACCACCATGGACCCGGAGAAGCGCACACTCCGCCGCATCACCCTGGGGGACGCCCTGGAGGCCGACCAGATCTTCTCCCTGCTCATGGGGGAGGAAGTGGAGCCCCGCCGGGAGTGGATCGAGCGCAACGCGCAGTATGTCGTGAATCTGGACATCTGAGGGAGAGGACATCGCAATGGCACACAACAGAAGCTACAAGCCGGAGGACATCGCCTTTCCCGACCAGGTGATCACCGAATCCGAGCTGGTCCGGGAGATGCAGACCAGCTACATCGACTACGCCATGAGCGTCATCGTGGGCCGCGCCCTGCCGGACGTGCGGGACGGCCTGAAGCCGGTCCACCGCCGCATCCTCTACTCCATGTATGAAAGCGGCCTGACCCACGCCAACGCCTACAAGAAATGCGCCACCGCCGTGGGCGACGTGCTGGGCAAATACCACCCCCACGGGGACGCCAGCGTCTATGATGCGCTGGTCCGTTTGGCCCAGGACTTCTCCATGCGCTATATGCTCATCGACGGCCACGGCAACTTCGGTTCCGTGGACGGGGACCCCCCGGCGGCCTACCGATACACTGAGGCGCGCATGAGCCGCATCGCCGACGAGATGCTCCGGGACATCGACAAGGAGACCGTGGACTGGGACCCCAACTTCGACGAGAGCCGGAAAGAGCCCAGGGTCCTGCCCAGCCGCTTCCCCAATCTGCTGGTGAACGGTTCTTCCGGCATCGCCGTGGGTATGGCCACCAACATCCCGCCCCACAACCTGCGGGAGGTCATCGACGCGGTGATCTGCGTCCTGGACGACCCGGAGGCGGGGCTGAGCGAGCTGATGGCCCACATCCAGGGGCCGGACTTCCCCACCCGTGGCATTATCATGGGACGCAGCGGCATTCGGGCCGCCTACGCTACCGGCAAGGGCCGGGTGGTGGTCCGGGCGCGGACGGAGTTTGAAGAATTTCACAAGGACCGCATCCGCATCATCGTCACGGAGCTGCCCTATCAGATCAACAAAAGCCTCCTGCTGAAAAACATCAAAGAGCAGGTCCAGGACAAGCGCCTGGACGGGATCAGCGACCTGCGGGACGAGAGCGACCGGAACGGGATGCGCATCGTCATCGAACTCAAGCGCGACGCCAACCCCCAGGTGGTGCTGAACAAGCTCTTCAAGCAGACCCAGCTGCAAAGTACCTTCTCCATCATCATGCTGGCCCTGGTGAACAACCAGAGCCAGCCGAAGGTGCTGAGCCTGCGGCAGGTCATCGACGAATACATCGCCTTCCAGGAGGACCTGCTGATCCGCCGGACGAAATACGAGCTCCGAAAGGCCCTGGAGCGCGCCCACCTGCTGGAAGGTCTGCTGATCGCCCAGGACAACATCGACGAGGTCATCCACATCATCCGCACCAGCTATGACGACGCCCGGGAGCGGCTGATGCAGCGCTTCGGCCTGGACGAGGTGCAGGCCCAGGCCATTCTGGATATGCGCCTGAAAGCCCTCCAGGGCCTGGACCGGGAGAAGCTGGAGAACGAATACAAGGAACTCCAGGCGCGCATCGCCTACTACCGCAGCCTGCTGGACAGCGAGGAAATTTTGCGCGGCGTGCTGAAAGACGAGCTGCGCGCCATCCGGGACAAGTACGGCGACGAACGCCGCACGGAGATCCAGGACGTGGAGGACGAGATCGACATCGAGGACCTGATCGAGGAGGAGGACTGCGTCTTCACCCTGACCCACGGCGGCTACATCAAGCGTCTGCCCACCAGCGAGTACCGGACCCAGGGGCGCGGCGGCAAGGGGATGCGGGCCATGAGCACCAAGGAGGAGGACTATGTAGAGACGGTCTTCATCGCCTCCACCCATGACAACATCCTCTTCTTCACCAGCCAGGGCCGGGCCTATCTGAAAAAAGGCTACAATATCCCGGAGGCGGGCCGGGCCGCCCGGGGGAGCAACATCGTGAACATCCTGCCCCTCCAGCCCGGGGAGAAGATCAGCGCCATGATCCGGGGCCGGGGCTGGAGCGAGGACCGCTTCCTGGTCTTCGTCACCCGGAACGGCACCGTAAAGCGGATGCCGGAGTCGGCCCTGCGGAACATCCGCAACATGGGCATCCGGGCATTGAACCTGGACGAGGGGGACGAGCTGATCAGCGTCCGCCAGACCGACGGGACGCGCAACATCCTGATCGCCACCCACGACGGCTATGCCATCTGCTTCTCCGAGCGGGAGCTGCGGCCCATGGGCCGGGACGCGGTGGGCGTCCGGGGCATCCGGCTGCGTCCGGGGGACTATGTGGTGGGCGCGGCCCGGGCCGGACAGGGCGACCTGCTCCTGTCCGTCACCGAGAACGGCTACGGCAAGCGCACCCCCATCGAGGAATACACCCGGGGCGGCGGCGAACCCCAGCACCGAGGCGGCTACGGGGTCAAAAACTACAACGTCACCGAGAAAACCGGCAAAGTGGCCGCCTGCAAGGTGGTCAGCGACTGCGAGGACCTGCTCATCATCACCGACGACGGCACCATCATCCGGGTGGGGGCCTGCCTGGTCAGCGTCTACTCCCGCGCCACCCAGGGCGTGCGCCTGATGCGCCCGGCCCCCGGCAGCCGCGTCATCTCCATCGCCAAGACCGACAGCGAGCCGGAGCAAGGCGACGAAGACGCATGAAGACGGTCACCATCTACACCGACGGCGCCTGCAGCGGCAACCCCGGTCCCGGGGGCTGGGGCGCCGTCCTCCGCTACGGCGCGCACGAAAAGGAGCTGTCCGGGGCCGCGGAGCTGACCACCAACAACCGCATGGAGCTGACGGCGGTGATAAAGGCTCTGGAAGCCCTGCGGGAGCCCTGCGCCGTGGACCTCTGGAGCGACAGCAAATATGTCATCGACGGCCTGTCCAAAGGCTGGGCCGAGGGCTGGCGGCGGCGGGGCTGGGTCAAGGCCGACAAGAAGCCCGCCCTGAACCCGGACCTCTGGGCGCGGCTCCTGGACCTGACGGCGCAGCATCTGATGCGCTATCACTGGGTCAAAGGCCACGCCGACAACCCCTGGAACGAGCGCTGCGACCGCCTGGCAGTCGCGGCGCGGGAGCAGATCGCCTCCGGGCAAGGCAGGTGAAGACATGGATTACACGCGCTCCCCTTCCTTCCCCCAGCGGGGGAAGGTGTCATCCGGCAAAGCCGGATGACGGAAGAGGGAGAACCTGACCGCTGGCAAGCGGCAAAATCGTTGCATATCCCTCCGCGTCTGCGGTCATTTCCACATCGCGCTCCCGCCACGTTCTCCCTCTCCCGCCGCTGCGCGGTACCCTCGCCCGCTGGGGGAGGGAAAGGGAGAGAATGCTGTGTGATTCACTATGGACAGTTCTTTTGACTCAAAACATTTTTTAATACTATATCTATGAAAATGGGCTGTAGCATTTCTCTTTTGCTACAGCCCTTGTTCAAATATTTTGCAACCTTTTATTGAAAATCCGTACATATTGAGTGAAAGCGCTTTTAATAGATACGCAGGAGTGTGATGAGATTTTGGAAGATGAAGCAATCATTGACCTTTACTGGGACAGGAATGGGAATGCCGTGAGTCAAAAGGGACGGTTGTGCGCCGGTTCGGCGCTTGAACTATAGTGGGGAGCGTCACCCCACCCGGTAAAGCAAGGTCAGCAGCCGGTACTCAGTCTTGGAGCCGAAGCCGCGAGGCGAGGCTTAAGCGTAGACAG
>JAFXXH010000065.1 GCA_017542425.1 Oscillospiraceae bacterium
ACGTAGAGCGCAAAGAAGCGATTCTGGCCAGGATCGACTTCTGGCATACGACCATGCCCTACCTGGGCACACGGAAAATTGCCGCCAAGCTACAGGAAGAGGGATATGCCGTTGGCCGAAAGCTGGTCCGGTCATATATGCGGGAGATGGGCATCCATGCCGTCTACCCCAGGCCAAATCTCTCAAAACGCAACTTCAAGGAAGCGATCGTGCCCTATTTGCTGCGAAACAAGGTCGTTTCCTTCCCAAACCAGGTCTGGTCCATCGACATTACCTATATCAAAATGTACCACGGTCACATGTATCTGACCGCCATCATCGACTGGTTCAGCCGGAAGATTGTCGGCTGGACACTCTCGGACACGCTGGACACCCGGTCGGTTCTGGAAGCGGTTCAGGCAGCGGTGGAACGTTGCGGCACACCGGCGTTCCTGAATTCAGACCAGGGGAGCCAGTTCACCAGTGAAGACTACAAACAACTCCTGAGAGAACACCATATCCGTCAGAGCATGGACGGGAAATCCCGCTGGGCGGACAACATCATGATCGAGCGCTGGTTCCGCAGTCTCAAAACCGAGTGCATCTACATCAACGAATTCCGCAGCCCCAGGGAACTGCGCCGGGGCATCGCGGCGTACATCGAAACCTACAATTCCATCCGTCCCCACGCCGCTCTGGATCATCGGATGCCGGAGCAGGTTTATTCGTCATGCTTTGAAGCGGCAGCATCCCCGTCCGCCGGCCTTGACAGAATGCCGCTGGCCTGTTGAGGGATACCCGGCGAGGGCGCGACAGAGTCAGGATGGGTCAGGGGCCACACCCTCGCCGCCGGACAGCGTAACAGGCCAGCGACATCCCATCAAGGCTCTTCGACCCGCTTCGCGGGCGGCTACCAAAGCTGGGACTGACGGACTGTGGCTCGGAATGCAGCCAAAGTCAGAATGGGCGAAACATGTTCACGATGTTTTTTGCTGCGTGGTCTTGACAAGGGGACCATTATACTCCACCGGCCGGGCCAGGAGCGGCGACAATATGCCGTGCTGGGCGATGCTCTCGCAGAGGACGTCCATCTCCGGGCCGCCCTTCACCTGGAAGGGGTGGTTCCGGAAGCCGCGCAGTTCCTCCAACCGAAGTTCCGACAACTGCTCCTTCATCGGGACGCACCCCCTTCCGGCAGGGCGGCACAGACGTCGATGCGCCAGTGGGGCTTGTCCTCTTTGTGGAAAATGGCTTGTCCCGTCACCGGATGAAAGCGGTACACCGCCTGTCCGGAATCCAGGGAAAACAGGTAACCGGGAATCGGCACATTTGTGTTTTCGGCCAGAAACGGAGCCGGAAGCCCTTGATTTTCCTTGCTTTTTGAAACCGGGTGCAGTTGCGTCTGCGATTTGGGTACAGAGGAACTGGGACACCTGGAGATGGTGGGCGCAATCATCCAGCAGCTGACCCGCAACATGAGCGCGGATGAGGTGAAAGCCGCGGGGCTGGAGACCTACTTCGTGGACCACACCGCGGGCGTCTACCCGCAGTTCGCCTCCGGCACCCCCTGGACCGCCGCCACCATCGCGGTCAAGGGCGACGTGATCACCGACCTGACCGAAGACATGGGCGCGGAACAGAAGGCCCGCACCACCTACGACAACATCCTGCGCCTGAGCGATGACCCGGACGTGAACAATGTAATCCGCTTCCTCCGGGAGCGGGAGGTGGTACACTTCCAGCGCTTTGGCGAAGCCCTCCGCCTGGCAACGGAGCGGATGAACCAGAAGAACGTCTACGCCGTGAACCCGGCCTTTGACCGGACGAAACGCTGAGTCTTTCCAAACGCAAAACGATGGCCGCTTCTTCGGGGGCGGCCATCGAGACGCAAAGTAGAAAAGCTGCCACGCGGCAGGGCGTTCGTCTGTCTCAGGTATGGAGCGGGGAGAGCAGCGATCCCACTTTCATCCCCGATATGAAAAAGCCGAAAGCCCACAATCCAAATCGCGCCAAAATGGATGGAACGCTTGCAAATGCGCCCGGTTCCCGTGACATACGGGACCGAGCGTTTTTTTGCGTTCCTCCGGCGCTTCTCGGTTGACAGGATTTGTCACGCTTCGTATACTATACGAAAGGAAAACAAAGGCCGCGATCCGCGCCTGGGGCGCGAACAAGGAGGCGCAGGAAAAGATGACATTTCAGGACTTGATGGACACATTCTGCATCAACGGCGATATCAGCAATGCCAACAGCTACGAATCGCTTTTGGCGCAAATGAGGAAAAACCGGGTCACGCCTGTGATCGGGGCGGGGCTGTCCTGCTGGGCGGGTTACCCCACATGGAACAGTCTGCTGACCGAAAAAGCAAAGGGGACCCTGGTGGAAGCGGCGGTCTGTACGCTTCTGGGGCAGGAACAGTATGAGCAAGCGGCCTCGACGCTGGAAAAGTTCTACCGGCGCAAAAAGTTTTTGACTGCGCTCAAAGCTGCTTTCGACCCCGGAAAGCTCCGGGAAGCGGACCGCCCGCCTTACCAGCGCCTGATCCCCCGCCTGTTCTCCGGCCCTGTCGTCACGACGAATTTCGACGTTTCGTTGGAGCGGCTGCTGAACGCGCCCCTGGTGATCACGCCCGAGTGCCCGTTTCAGGAAGAGGAACTGCGTGCGCGCATCCAAAAGCACGAGGCTGTGCTGGTGAAGCTGCACGGGAGCGTGGAAGATCCGAAACACATGATCCTGACGGCGGAGCGATATGACCAGGCTTACGGTTCCGACTCGCAGCAGCCGGACCTCTCGCTTCCGCTCCCCAAAGCCTTGCAAGGGATTTTCGACGCCGCTCCGCCGCTGTTTCTGGGCTGCGGTCTGGGGCCGGACCGGACCTGCGCGGTGCTGAGCGCCTGCAAAGGGGCTTCCGGTTTTGCGCTTCTGGAGCTGCCGCTGGAGACGGAGAACCGGGACGAGCCGTACAAACCGAAGCTGTTCCAGGATGACGACTATCTCCCTGCGTTGAACGCACGACTGGATTTTCTGGATGCATTGGAGCTGCAAGTGATCTGGTATCCCCACGGCAAGCATGAGGCGGTGGGCGTCCTGCTGGAGCAGCTGGAAAAGGATTTGCTTCCGCCCCAGGACGCGAAGCCCGAAGCGGAGGAACTTCTGTACCGGGGCTCCGTGCATTTCCGCGGCAGAGACGCGCTGGTGCGGCAAATCGCAGAGGGTCTCCGGGACCCCGCCGTGTCGCTCCTGCTGGTCCACGGCGTGGCGGGAATCGGCAAAACGGAGGTCTGCAAGGCCGCGTATCGTCTTGTCAAGGAAAGCGACCCGGCTTTCACCATGCCGCTGGTCGATCTGGCGGGCGCGGCGTCGGGCACCGCGTTCCTGGATCGGCTTGCACAGGGACTCGGCTGTTCCGTCCGGGATCTCGCCTCGGAGCAGCAACTTCCCGCCCTGCTGGCCTGGCTGACTTCCGGCAGGGGAGGGGAGCGGCCCCTGGTCTATCTGGACAACTATGAGGACGTCTGGCTGCATGCCCGGACGGAGCAGGACGCGCTGTCCGACGCGCTTTTGCAGCTGCGCCATGCGGGGCTGCGCTGCCTGGTCTCCAGTCAGGTGAAGATTCACGCGGACCGGACGCTGGAGGTGGACAGGCTGGACGGCGCGGTTCGCGTCGCGGGCATGGACTGGGAGGCGTTCCGGCGGCTGGACCGGGTGCGCCTGTTTTTGGACACCCTGGGGCGGGAAGCGCGCCCGGCCGAGCGCGCCGCCCTGGCGACGCTCACGCAGGAGATGGAAGGGCACCCCCTGTCTATTGTCCTGACCGCCAGCTACGGACAGAGCTGCGCTTCTCTGGACGAACTGCTGCGGCTCTGGCATCAGGTGGAGCACCACATTCCGGGAGAGCCAGAGCGGCACAACAGCCTGACCAGGGCCCTGGCCCTGGCCTGGAACGGCGCAAAGCAGCACCGGGCCGCGGCGCTCCGCTGGGCGCTGCACGCCAACAGTCTGCTGCCGCTGGATGCATCGACGGTGGAAGAACTTCGCGGCTTTCTCCCGGAACCGTTTGCAGATCTGGACTGGCTGGAGGGAAGTCGGCGGCTGCGCAGCCTGGGGCTGGTTCACGCCGACGACGACGCGGGCGAGGGGATGCTGCTGTCCGTCAAAAAGATTTTCTCCACACTGGAGGGGGCGGAAGCGTTCGATCTGGCCGCTTTTCATGCCTGGATCGCCTGGGGCGCTGCCCTGCTGCAAAAGGCGGAGGATCGGAAGCGCCGGGACTTCCGCATTTGGCGTGACCGCGCCCTGACCTGGCTGTCCCAGTGCTGGAACCTGGCGGGGCGCTGTCTGGACGCCCAGGACTTTGATCGGCTTGGCAAGCTGCTGGACGACGCTGGGAATCTGTACCAGTATGATATTTCTGGCGCTGTGCCCCTGCTGCAGCGGCTGGTCCGTGAAACGCCGGAGGGATACTGGCTGCGCGGGGGTTTTTATAGACGTTTGGGCGACCTGCTGCGCCGGACGGGGAAGCTGGAGGCTGCACTGACGGCCTACGCGGAGGCGGAGGCGCTGTATGACAAGGAGCAGGCCGACCTGGGCCGCGCCAACGTGCTGCAATCCCGTGGCGACCTGCTGCTCCGGACGGGGAAGCTGGAGGCTGCGCTGACGGCCTACGCGGAGGCGGAGGCGCTGTATGACAAGGAGCAGGCCGACCTGGGCCGCGCCAACGTGCTGCAATCCCGTGGCGACCTGCTGCTCCGGACGGGGAAGCTGGAGGCTGCGCTG
>JAFXXH010000066.1 GCA_017542425.1 Oscillospiraceae bacterium
CATCAACCAGAAGATTAAAACGCTCCGGCGACACGGGTACGGCTATCCCGATGACGAGTATTTCTTCCTGAAGCTATTCGACGCCAGCCGCACAACCTACGACCGCAACCCGAAATCCCATAGAATTTGTGATTGAGCCTTCTTTTTTCAGGATGGAACCGGGTTTCACGCTTGCGGCCCGCCTCAGCGCGGCTCCGTCACCAGATTTTTCACCCAGCGGCGGCTGCGCACCAGCACATAGCCCAGGCCGCATTTCACCAGGTCCAGGCCTTGCACCAGGATGTAGATGGGCAGGATGGGCAGGTCCGTGGCGCGGGTGAGGACCAGCGCCAGGGGGATGCACAGCGCCCAGATGAAGCCGCTGTCGAAGAGGAAGGTGATCCCGGTTTTGCCCCCGGCCCGGAGGGTGAAGTAGCAGGTGTTGGTGAAGGCGTTGACGGGCATCATGGCGGCGCTGACCAGCAGGAGCTGTCCGGCCAGGTCCTGCACCAGCGCCGTGGTGTTGTAGAGCCTTGGCAGCAGCGGGGCCAGCAGGGCCATGAGTACCCCCACCCCGGCGCAGAGCGCCACGGAACAGGCGATGAGCTTCCGGTCCTCGTCCACGGCGCGCTCCAGCTCCCCCGCGCCCAGAAGCTGGCCTACGAGGATGCTGACCGTGACGCCCATGGAGAAGAAGGCGCAGAAGAACAGGTTGCTGACCGTGGAGGAGATATTCAGGGCGGAAACCACCTCCAGGCCCCGGAGGGAGTAGCTCTGGTTCAGGACGGTCATCCCGGCGCTCCACAGCAGTTCGTTCAGCAGCAGCGGCGTCCCCAGCAGGGCCACACGCTTTACCAGCGCCCCCGGCACCCGGAGGCTGCGGTAGACGCCCGCCAGATACGGGCAGCGTTGGGGCTTCCGGTGGGACCAGAGCAGGACGATCAGGGCCTCCACGGCGCGGGAGAGCACCGTGGCGATGGCCGCGCCCACCACCCCCAGGGCCGGGGCCCCCAGCTTGCCGTAGATCAGCACATAGTTGCCCGCCAGATTCACCAGCACGGCGGCCACGCCCGCTTTCATGGGCAGCACCGTCTCCCCGCACTCCCGCAGGGTGCTGGAATAGATCTGACTCAGGGCGAACAGGGGCAGCTCCAGCAGCATCACATGGAGATAGGCCTGTCCGTGGGCCAGCGTGGCCGCCAGGTCCAGGGCCTCCTCCCCCTCGTGCAGAAACAGACCGATCAGCGCCGCACCGTGGCGCAGCAGCAGCGCCAGAAACAGCCCGGCGCTGGCCGCCCCGATCCAAAGCTTGATGCGGAAGGTGTGGCGCACACCCGATACGTCCCCGTGGCCGAAGAACTGGGCCGTGAAAATGCCCGCCCCCGCCATGCCGCCGAAGACGCAGAGGTTGAAGACGAACAGCAGCTGGTTGACGATGGCCACGCCGCTCATGGGCTCCGTGCCGATCTGTCCCACCATGATGTTATCTAACAAATTGACAAAGTTGGTGATGACGTTCTGAATCAGCACCGGCGTCATCACCGCCAGCATCCGGCGGTAAAAGCTCCGGTCGCCGATGTAGGGTTTCAGGTTCATGGGATACGCTCCGTTCCGGGACAAAAGCCCGCGCCGCCCGGTTTTCCATAAAATAATCCCCGCCGCAGCTTCCGAAACCGGATCGGCGGCGGGATGCGGGGTTTATTGTATACTCCGGGGCGCGATTCGTCAAGGAGGGGTGAAAGCTACGGGGGGGAGCGGACGCAAAATCCCGCTCCCCCGTAGCTTTGATCAGAATCCCGATCAAGCCCGCGCCATCGACAGCGCATCCTCCACCGACTGCTCGATGAAGCGATTGAGGGACAAGCCCCGGCGCTTTGCCTCCACCGCGGCGCGCTGATGCAGCGACGGCGCAACGCACACGACGAAGCGCCCGGAATAGGGTTTTTCCGGCTCCGCTCTGTTCGATCCGGCGCTAATTCTCATTGCTCACAAAGCTTTTGGTAAGCGGTTTTTACAACCTGTGCCATAAGCGTCCGACGCAGTTCAAGGAAACGGGGATACTCCATTTTCTCAAAATCTTCCGGCAGAGCGTGCTCCCGGCAGGACCGCCGATACGCTTCCTCCCCCAGTTTCTCTCTGTATCTTCCAACATACTCAATGGGGGGATCGTCTGAGATGTCGATGTTGGTCGCATAGTCGAGATAGGTGAAATTCGCGGTCTGATTGCGGTCACGGTCGCTTTCAAATCCGTTATTTTTCAGATAGTTCTTCGGAAAGATATGGTGCCTGTCGATGGCGTTTTTGGTGCCGCTGGCACCCAAAACAAAATACTTTGATATTGGGGTATTGCTGAACAGCATCGGCGTATTCAGCACGATTTGAGAGGCGATATATCCACACCAGGCGGGCGAAATCGCGTATGCGGTGTTTAGCTCGTTCGGAAGCGTGATTCTGAAATAGTCGTCCGTAAACCTCGTCTCGATGACGCGATCCAGATAGGCGACAAAGTCCTGCGCGGTATGGACGCCTCTCAGGTCGGCAAATTGTTTTTCCACTTCACTTTCCGCATTGCCTGTATAGAACATGGTGATTGTACTCATGAAGAACCACTTGCTGATACAGCGCCGCAGCTGCATAGCGTCCAGGTGATAGTCGTATTTTGCGATCAGGTACAGGATATAGCTGAACACCACGGCGTTGGAGGACGCGATCAGTTTGTCGCTGATGTATCCGGCCTCCCCCACGATGTTGAGAAATGCGTGCCAGTTGTTCAGATTCATGACCTTCTCCAAGGCATGTTTGAACTGGTCGAGATTCTTTTGTCGTTCTTCCGCAGAAAACTTCCCGGTCTCCAGATTCTTGCCGCGCAGAAGCATATACGCGTATCGCAGCCGTGCGCGCCGAAAGCCAAACCCCACCGCCATGCGAATCAGGTGGGAAGGCTCAACGGCCAGCAGAGTATTGTACGATGTGTTGTTCGCCGGAATTCGGGATTCCTCGCAGAAGCGGTTTATCTCGTCGCTTGTATCGTTTTCATAGACGGAGATCAGCGTTTGAATGAAGTTGTTCTCATTGAGTTTCTGTCCGCCAGAGTTGACGCGCACAAAGATATCGGCCACATCTTCTTCGTCTGCGGTATAGCTGATCTCCAGCGTCGGTAATGCGTAGTCAAAGAGACTGAGCAGCGCATTCATGTTGTCTTCGATTCGGTCCTTCTCGGCATCTGTCAACAGAGCAAGGCCCTTTTTGGCGCGCCCCTCGTTGCAGTCTGAAATGAACTTCCGCCGCAGCGTGCTGATTGCATTCTCTTCTTTTGCAAGAAAGACATCGCTGATTTTGCTGATCCATTCCGTATCTCGCGCAAAAGCGTTCGTCCAAACGGCAAACTCCCGTGTGAGCGGATTGTAGGAAATTTTGATTTCCCTCTCTTTGAAGCTTTTATCCTTCACCTTCACGCCGAACATTGCGGCCAGCAGCGCAGTCAGGCGCTGCTGACCGTCGATCACCAGTTCCTTTGGTTCTTCATAGGTCTTAGTATTCATCCCAATGCCGATTTTCTTTTCAAAATAATCGGTAGGGGACTCCCAAAGCATAATATAACCAATGGGATAGCCCTTGAGCATCGAGTCGAACAACTCACGGACTTTGTTGTCCTGCCAGACAAAAGGCCGCTGCAAATCGGGAAGGCCGATTCTGCCGGACCGCACGTCTCGGACCAGGTCTCCCACATTGCTGGGAATGTTCTTAAAAATCTGAGCGCCCATACGCAAACCTCATTCTCTTTCTTCTTTCTCAGCAGAAATAGTCAATGCTTCCAAAGTAAACCAGCCATTTGGCAATGACCTCGTTGCTGCGGGCTTCGATCAGCCGCATGATGTTGCGCAGCTTGGCCTCGGGGATGCGGGGATTGTTGTTTCAGAGATAGCATTTGCCGGACTGCGTGATCCAAATCTTCGTGGCGTTCCTCGTCGGCGCTCCAGGATGCACATGGACGTGGATGGGCTCCAGCGGTTCCTGCTCGTTGGACCAGAAGTAAGTAGACCCAGTAAGAGCCGATCTTAAAAACCTGAGGCATTCTCAAAGCCCCCTTTTTGCGAGAACTCCAGAATCAGGTGCGCCACGGAGCGGATGAATTCATCATAGCGCGCCAGTTCCGCGTCGGTGAAGCCGTGGATCTCCTCCCAGCGGTACTTTGGGAGCCAGCAGGTGGCATGGTGGAAGCAGTCGGTTTCATCCGGCTTTTCCACATAGACCTTCACCTGACCGTCCGGCTTCATCTCGGAGTGCACGATCTCCGCGCTGTCATCCAGGGTCACGAAGGGGTACATCATCGCGTCCAGCCTCCCTTTCATATGGAAGAAAAGACCTGACTTCCTTGGAGAAATCAGGTCTCTTTGTGGAGCTGGATGGGGGATTCGAACCCCCGACCTCATGATTACGAATCAGGCGCTCTACCGGCTGAGCTAATCCAGCGTGGCTTGTCTCAAGCTTTACAATTGTATCACGTCCGGGGCAAAAAGTCAACTGTCTTTTTCCCGGTAACAAAAGCCGTGACAAATGATTACAAAATGTAATCGACAGACTTCCCCAGGGTTCGACACGGTCCGGGCGCGGGCTGTCAAGATGATTTTTTCACCAAAGAATCCCGGAGAACTTCGCCTCTTCCGCCAGAAGCGACGGGGTTTTCGGACGGCGTTCCGGGGCCGGACAGGAAAAATAAAGCGGATGCAACCGTGGTATCCCCAAAGTTATCAACATTTTCAACAGGGTTTTGAACAGTGGGAACGGCCTGAAAAGGCCAGTATTTCCGGCCTTTTTGGGAAAAATCCCCGGTTTTGAACAGGCGGCACTCCACCCCCGGCCCCGCCGCGTTGGTTTCCATAACCTGTCCGGCGCGCCGGGGCCGGGGCGGCGGGGCCGGCTCCGGGCGGCTCAGATGCGGAACAGGCCGCTTTCCCGCAGGGAGACGTAGTCCTCCCCGGCGAAGATCAGGTGGTCGGCCAGGTCCACGCCGATGGAGCGCAGGGTATCCCAGAGGCGGCGGGTGGTCTGGATGTCCGCGCTGCTGGGCAGGGCGGTGCCGCTCAGGTGGTTGTGGGCCAGCACCACCCGTGCGGCCTTGTCCCGCAGGGCGATGTCCACGATGCTGCGGATGGAGATGTTGACCTCCACGCTGCTGCCCTCCCCCAGCACCCGGCGGGAGATCAGGCGGGAACCCCCGTCCAGGCAGAGCAGCATGGCCGTCTCCTGGTTGCGGTAGCGGAACTGGCCCAGCAGATAGGCCCCGATGTCCCGGGTGCCCTTCAACACGGGCTTTTCCTGAAACGCCCCCGCGCTGTAGCGCCGGTGCAGCTCCCGCACCAGACAGATCAGCGCCGCCGTGGTCTGTCCCACGCCCTTCACGGTCATCAGTTCCTTCTGGTCCGCCTCCAGCACGGCCCGGAGGCCGCCAAACTGCTCCAGCAGCGCGTGGGCCAGCTCATTGGTGTCCTGCACGGGGATGGAGTGGTACAGCAGAAACTCCAACAGTTCGATGTCGGTGAAATTTTCCGGCCCGTGTTCGGCGAATTTCTTCCGCTGCCGCAATCTGTGTTCCCGATGGACCTGGTTGCCCTCTCCCATGGCGCGTCCTCAGGCGTCCAGCTCCCGGCTGGCGTAGGCGTTCAGGTCGCTGCCCGCCGTGTGACCGGCCAAAAGCTCATAGTAGCCCTGCGCCCCGATCATGGCGGCGTTGTCCCCGCACAGGCGCAGAGGCGGCACATAGAGCGTCACCCCGGCGGCGTGCGCCGCCCGCTCCAGATCGGCGCGGACCCGGCTGTTGGCCGCCACGCCCCCCGCCGCCACCAGTTTGCCGTAGCCCAGCTCCTGCACGGCGGCCATGGCCCGGGGCACCAGGGCCTCGCTGACCGCCTTTTCAAAGGAGGCGCAGAGGTCGGCGCGGTTCAGCTCCGCGCCGGTCTGTTCGGCTTTGTGGACCAGGTTGATGACGGCTGTTTTCAGGCCGGAAAAGCTCATGTCGTAGGGCCGCCCCTCCACCTGGGCCACGGGGAGCGGGAAGGCGTCGTCCCGGCCCTGCCGCGCCAGGGCGTCCACCGGCTTGCCGCCGGGGTAGCCCAGACCCAGCACCCGGGCGGTCTTGTCAAAGCACTCCCCCGCCGCGTCGTCCCTTGTGGCCCCCAGGACGCGCATCTCGGTATAATCCCGCACGTCCACGATCAGGCTGTTGCCGCCGGAGATGGCCAGGCAGACGTAGGGGGGCTCCAATTCCGGGTAGGCCAGGTAGTTGGCGGCCATGTGGCCGCGGATGTGGTGGACCGGCACCAGCGGCACCCCCAGGGCGGCGGCCACGCTCTTGGCAAAGCTGACGCCCACCAGCACCGCGCCGATAAGCCCCGGCGCGTAGCTGACGGCCACGGCGTCGATGTCGCCCTTGCTCCGTCCGGCCTCCGCCAGGGCCCGGTCGGCCAGCTGGTAGATGACCTCCACATGGCTGCGGGAGGCGATCTCCGGTACCACGCCCCCGTAGACCGCGTGCAGGACGGCCTGGGAAAAAATCTGGTCGCTCAGCACCCGCCGTCCGTCCTCCACCAGGGCCACGGCGGTCTCGTCGCAGGTGGACTCCACCGAAAGAATCAACATACGCTCTCCCCCTTCCCGGGGCGCGCCGTCTCCGGCGCGCCGTCCAGGGTCAATGTCATCAAAATAGCATCTTCCCTTGGTTTCTCATAATAGCCCCGCCGCCGTCCCACGGCCCGGAAGCCGTGCTTTTCATAGAGGGCGATGGCGGGGGCGTTGCCGGCGCGCACCTCCAGGGTGACGAAACTCAGCAGCATCCTCCGGCAGCGGCGGATCAGCTCGCCCACCAGGGCGTCCGCCGCCCCGCAGCGCCGGAACGCCGCGTCCACGGCCACGTTGGAGATATAGCCCTCGTCCAGCACATACATCAGGCCGATGTAGCCCACGATGCGGCCCCCCGCCTGGGCGGTGAGGAAGATGTGGCTGTTCCGGTCCAGCTGGATGCGCAGCATGGCCTCGGTCCAGGGCAGGGAAAAGCTGGCCTGCTCGATGCGCTGGATGCGGGGCAGCAGTTCCTCCCGCGCCTCTGCAATGGTAAAGTTCAAGGCTCCTCGTCCTCCATGCTCAATTCTTCCGCCAGATACGCGATCTCCCGGCGCAGCGTGCGCTCCGTGCCGTGCCGGCCGGGGAAGATGTCCCGCTCCCCCAGGCACCCGATGCGCTCGTCCAGGGCAGGATAGCGCCCGGCCAGGGTGTCCGCCTGCTCCAGCGTCATGCACAGCACCGCGTCAAAGTCGGAAAGCTGCGCCTGCGTGGCGCTTTTCATCGTACACCAGCCCGAGCGCAGGGCCAGCCCCCGCCTTTGCGCCTCGGCGCGCAGCAGGGCGTCGGCTTTCAGGGCCAGTGCCCCGTCCGCGTCCACGAACAGCACGCTGTCGGCCCGCAGGGCTTCCCCTTCCAGCCAGCGGGCGGTCTGCTCGGCGTCCCAGTGTTCCAGCGTGTGGTCCCCGGCCCGGCTCTCCACATGGTGGGTCAGCTCGTGGCGCAGGGTCTTTCGCAGTTCCTCGGCCAGGGCCTTGTCGGAATGGTCGGGAAAGGCCCGCAGGAAGGAGCCGTAGAAGATCTCCACCCAGCGGCCCATGGCATCGTGGTGGTACTGGCCCAGGGTGTAGCGCCCGTCCCCGCTGGGCCGTTCCTCCGGCAGCAGGTTCACGCCGCCGTTCAGGTCCTCGAAAATGCCCTGGGGCAGGCGCTCCATCTCCGCGTCCAGCACCCGCCCCGCCGCTTCAAAGCTCAGCAAAGCCTCCGCCTCCCATCTCAGTGGGCGTCGGCCCAGCTGCGGCCGATCTTGGCCTCGGCCACCAGGGGGACGGCCAGCTCCGCCACCTGCTCCATCTCCTCGGTCAGGAGCCTTCGCACGGTCTCCGCCTCGGCCTCCGGGCATTCGGCGATCAGCTCGTCGTGGACCTGGAGGATCAGCCGGGCCTCCAGCTCCTCCCGCTCCAGCCGCCGGGCCACCCGGACCATGGCCAGTTTGATCACGTCCGCCGCCGTGCCCTGGATGGGCATGTTCAGCGCCACCCGCTCCCCGAAGCTGCGGACGGCGAAATTGCTGCTTTTCAGCTCCGGGAGGTTGCGGCGGCGGCCAAAGAGGGTGGAGACATAGCCCTGCTCCTTCGCCTGGGCCACGATGCGCTTCTGGTAGTCCCGGACGCCGTGGTATTTGGAGAGGTAAGCGTCCATATAGGCCTTGGCCTCGTTGGGAGACACGCCGATGTCCTGGGCCAGGGACCAGGCGCTGATGCCATAGACGATGCCGAAGTTGACGGCCTTGGCGTGGCTGCGCTGGGTCTTCGTGACCGCCTCCAGCGGCACGCCGAAGACCTGGCTGGCGGTGACGGCGTGGATGTCCTCGCCGCTGCGGAAGGCGGCACACATGTTCTCGTCCCCGCTGATGTGGGCCAGCAGCCGCAGCTCGATCTGGCTGTAGTCCGCGTCCACCAGCACCTTGCCCGGCGCGGCCACGAACATGGTCCGGATCTGTCCGCCCAGCTCCCGGCGGATGGGGATGTTTTGCAAATTCGGCTCCCGGGAGGAAAGCCGCCCGGTGTCTGTGACGGTCATCATAAAGCTGGTGCGGATGCGCCCGTCCGGCTCGATGACCTTCAGCAGCCCCTCGGCGTAGGTGCTTTTCAGCTTGGTCAGCATCCGGTAGTCCAGGATCTGGTTGACGATGGGGTGCTTGTCCCGCAGCTTTTCCAGGGTGTCGGCGTTGGTGCTCCAGCCGGTCTTCGTCTTCTTCCCGGCGGGCAGCATCAGCTTTTCAAAGAGCACGGTCCCCAGCTGCTTAGGGGACAGGATGTTGAATTCCTCCCCCGCCAGGGCCCAGATGCGCTCCTGCAGGGCCCGGATCGTGTCGTTCATGCTGTCCCCGAAGTCCCGCAGGGCACCCCGGTCCGCCAGGAAGCCCGTGTACTCCATCTCCGCCAGCACATCGCAGAGGGGCAGCTCGATCTCATAAAAGAGCTTCTCCATCCCCTGTTCCAGCAGCCGGTCCTGCATGGGGTCGTGGAGCGCCGCCACGGCGGCGGCCTGGGCGGCCAGGGCGGCTCCGCGGTCGGTCGGCGGCGTGGGCGGCAATTCCGTGCCCAGATACTGCACGCTCAGGCGGTTGAGGGCATAGTTGCCCGCCGTGGCGTCCAGCAGATACCCGGCCAGGGCTGTGTCGAAGAGCCACCAGGGCCGGATGCGGTGGCCCCGGTCCAGCAGGTGCCGCTGCAGATCTTTGATGTTGTGTCCGGCCTTGGGGATGCGGTAGGCCAGCAGCGCCGCCAGGGCGCGGTCCCAGTCCCCTTCATAGGTCTCCCGGTCCAGGGTGAAGACCCGGCGCACCGCGTCGCTGCCGTCGGCCTGCAAGACCACCGGGGCGAAGGCGAAGCGGTCAAAGTCCGGGTCGTAAGCGACGCAGAGCATCTCCCCCTTGGGGTCGTCGGCGATCTCGTCCGCCGCAGCCAGGGCCGCGGCTTCCGTCAGGATGGGGCGGATCTCATAGTCCGCCGCTGCATGAGCCCGGACGGACTCCGCCTCCGGGGGCCGGACGCCCCACTGCTCCAGGAAGCGGGTGAAGCCCAGTTTCAGCAGCAGGGGGTAGAGGTCCGGGCCGTAGTTCCCGGACCAGCGGGCCTCTGCCGGGTCCAGCTCCAGGGGCGCGTCGGTGCGGATGGTGGCCAGGTCATAGCTGAGCCGGGCCTGTTCCTCCCCGACCCGCAGCTTTTTCCGCACGGCCTCCCGCAGCTCCGGGGATTCCAGCCCCGCGTAGACCCCCTCCAGACTCCCGAAGCGGTGCAGCAGGTCCAGGGCGGTCTTCTCCCCCACCCCGGCCACGCCGGGGATGTTGTCGCTGGGGTCCCCCATCAGGGCTTTCAGGTCCACCATTTTGGGGGGCGGGAAGCCGTATTCCGCCTGGAAGCGTTCGGGGGTGTAGTCGATGGTCTCGGTCTGGCCTTGCCGGGTCTTGATGTGGAGGACGCGGGTGTGGGGGGTGATGAGCTGAAAGGCGTCCTTGTCCCCGGTGGCGACGACGCAGTCGTCGCCCAGCGCCTCGCAGCGGCGGGAGAGGGTGCCCAGCAGGTCGTCGGCCTCCCAGCCGGACAGCTCCACGCGGCGGATGCCCATGGCGTCCAGCACCGCTTTCAGCAGCGGCAGCTGCACCGCCAGTTCCTCCGGCATTCCCTTCCGCTGGGCCTTGTAGCCTGCATACTGCAAATGCCGGAAGGTGGGGGCGGCCAGGTCGAAGGCCACGCAGACCGCCTCCGGGCGCTCCGCGTCCAGCAGCCGCCGCAGGATGGTGAGGAAGCCGAAGATGGCGTTGGTGGGGGTCCCGTCCGGGGCGTTCAGCATCCGAATGCCAAAAAAGGCCCGGTTGACGATGCTGTTTCCGTCGATGGCAAGCAGTTTCATAGCGCAAACTCCCTTATCTCAAGATCACGACGCTGGCGACGATGCAGACCAGGCCGCCCACGATGCCCAGGTCCATGGGCTCGCCGAAGGCCAGGACGCCCACCAGCGCGGCCACTACCGGTTCGATGCTGGCCAGAATCGCCGCCTTGCCGCTCTCCAGCCCCGCCAGGCCCCAGGTATAGAGCAGATAGGGGGCCACGGTGCCCAGGAGGATCAGCCCCAGGGCAGGCAGGGCCGTCTCCGCAGAGGCGAAACAGGCCGCCACCTCCGCCGGACGCAGCAGCACAAGCGCCCCCAGGGCGGCGAAGAGGAAGGTGTAGAAGGTGACGGCGCCGGGGGAATCGTGGGCCAGGGCGTAGTGGCCGAAGATGGAATACAGCCCGTAGAAAAGGCCGCTGCACACCCCCAGCACCGCGCCCCAGGCCGTCACCTGCAGGTCCCCGGACCAGAGGCCGGTGACCAGCAGGCAGCCCAGGAAGGCCAGCAGCAGGGCCAGCAGCTTCCGTTTCGTCAGCTTCTCTTTCCACAGGATCGCCGCCAGCAGCACCACGAAAGCCGGGGCGGTGTACAGCAGCACCGCCGCCACCGCCAGGGAGCAGAGCTGCTGGCAGGAGAAATAGCAGAGGGTGAACAGCAAAATGCTCACCAGGCCGGTGCCCAGGAAGATGGGCAGATGCCGCAGCCGGACCCGGAACACGCTCCGGTCCAGCAGCGCCCCCAGCAGCCCCAGCACCAGCGCGCCCCCGCTGTTGCGCACCAGCACCAGGGTCTGTACGCTCAGGCCCGCCCCCAGCAGCCGCCGGTTATAAAGGCCGATGCAGCCCCAGAGGGTCCCGGCCAGCAGCACGCAGAGGTGGGGGAGTAGGGCGCGCCGACCCCGGCGCGCCGCCTGCGCTTTTTCCACGGTACTTTGTTCCATTTCCATGTTATTTCCCTTTTAATAGGATGATCCGGTCCCGGAGTTGGGCCGCGATCTCGAACTCCAGCATTTTCGCCGCCTCTTTCATCTGCTTTTCCAGTTTCTCGATCTCCGCCAGGCGCTCCCGCTCGGTCATCTTGACCTTGCTCTTGCCCCGCTTCATCTCGCTTTTCGCGCCGGAGAGCTGCATCAGGTCCCGCACGTCTTTGACGATGGTTTTCGGGACGATGCCGTGGGCGGCGTTGTATTCCATCTGCTTCTTGCGGCGGCGCTCGGTCTCCGTCATGGCGGCGGCCATACTGGGGGTCACCGTGTCGGCGTAGAGGATGACGGTGCCCTCCGCGTTGCGGGCGGCCCGGCCGATGGTCTGGATCAGGCTGGTCTCGCTGCGGAGGAAGCCCTCCTTGTCCGCGTCCAGAATCGCCACCAGGCTCACCTCCGGCAAGTCCAGGCCCTCCCGCAGCAGGTTGATGCCGATCAGTACGTCGAACTCCCCCAGGCGCAGGTCCCGGATGATCTCCATGCGCTGCATGGCGTCGATGTCGTGGTGCATGTAGCGGCAGCGGATGCCCGCGTTGCCCAGGTACTCCGTCAGGTCCTCGGCCATGCGCTTGGTCAGCGTGGTCACCAGCGTCCGCTCGTTTCGCTCCGTCCGGGCGTTGATCTCCCCGATCAGGTCGTCGATCTGCCCCTCCACCGGGCGCACCAGCACCAGCGGGTCGGTCAGGCCCGTGGGGCGGATCACCAGTTCGGCCACATTGTCCGCCCGCTCCCGCTCGTAGGGGCCGGGGGTGGCGGAGACGTAGATGGCCTGGTTGACGCGCTGCTCAAATTCCTCGAATTTCAGCGGGCGGTTGTCGTAGGCGGAGGGCAGGCGGAAGCCGAAGTCGATGAGGCTGGTCTTCCGCGCCCGGTCCCCGTTGTACATGGCCCGGACCTGGGGCAGCGTGGCGTGGCTCTCGTCCACGAACAGCAGAAAGTCCTTGGGGAAATAGTCCAGCAGCGTCATGGGGGCGGAGCCCACCGGGCGGCCGGAGATGATGCGGGAATAGTTCTCGATGCCGGAGCAGTAGCCCAGCTCGGTCAGCATCTCGATGTCATAGTTCACCCGCTCGCCGATGCGCTGGGCCTCGATCAGCTTGCCCCGCTCCTGGAAAAAGCGCACCCGCTCGTCGCACTCCCGCCGGATCTCCCGGACGGCCCGCTCCATCTTGTCGTGGGTGGTGACGTAGTGGCTGGCAGGCCAGATGGGGATGGAGATGATCTGCCGCTCGGTCTTGCCGCTGACCGGGTCCACGATGCTGATCCGGTCGATCTCGTCCCCGAAGAACTCCACCCGCACGGCCCGGTCCTTCCAGTAGGCCGGCCAGATCTCCACCGTGTCCCCCCGGACCCGGAACATATTGCGGGCAAAGGCGATGTCGTTGCGCTCATAGCGGATGTCGATGAGCCGGTGGAGCAGCGCGTCGATGGGCATCGAAGCCCCGGTGGTCAGGTTGATCATCAGGTGCATGAAGTCGTCCGGTTCGCCCAGGCCGTAGATGCAGCTGACGGAGGCCACCACGATCACGTCCCGCCGCTCTAAGAGGCTGGCCGTGGCGCTCAGGCGCAGCCGGTCGATCTCCTCATTGATGGAGGCGTCTTTTTCAATATAGGTGTCCGTGCTGGCGATGTAGGCCTCGGGCTGGTAATAGTCGTAGTAGCTGACGAAGTATTCCACCGCGTTGTTTGGGAAAAACTCCCGGAACTCGCTGCAAAGCTGGGCCGCCAGGGTCTTGTTGTGGGCCAGCACCAGGGTGGGGCGCTGCACGGCCTCGATCACCTTGGCCATGGCGTAGGTCTTGCCCGAACCGGTGACGCCCAGCAGCACCTGCTCCCGCAGCCCGTCCTCCACCCCCCGGGCCAGGGAGGCGATGGCCGCCGGCTGGTCCCCCGCCGGGGCGAACTTGCTGACCACTTTCCACTCCGCCATGCTCTTCTCTCCTTGCGCTGTGATAATGAAAAAGTATATACCATCGGGAGGAAAATGAAAAGCCCCGGAACAAGATTTTCCGGGGAAAGGCGGCAAAATGATATGATACAAGCAGAAAACATCCAGAAATGCCGATGCGTAAGTTGACGAACGGGGTGACGAAATTGTGTGTTGACTTTTCGGGTTTTTGGGGTATAGTATAAAGGTGTAGCAGGTTGTCGCCTGTTATCATTCGCTAAACAGGCTCCTGGTAGTAAGCGCCCCACCTATAAGGGGTCCGCTGAATCCTGGAGCCTTATTCATTATGGAGGAGAGAATATGTCACACGAGGAAACATGTCCGAAACCACAAGAACGGAAGTTACCGGTGTGTGTACGCACAGCGATTCTTGTGGATGGCGGCTTTTACAGGAAACGTGCGCACTTTCTGTGGGGACCAGTTTCGGCAGAAGAACGAGCAAAGGAACTGAATACCTACTGTCTGTACCATACGGGCGAAACGAAGTATGAATCACATCACTTATACAGAATATTTTATTATGATTGCGAACCCATAGGAAGAAAGAGTGTCTATCACCCACTGACGAGGAAAAATGTGGATCTGGACAAATCAGATACATATACATGGTCCGTCGCGTTTTTGGAGCAATTGAAGCGTCGGCGGAAATTTGCCCTCCGCCTGGGTCATCTTTCCGACCAGATATATTATAACTTAAAACCATCTGTAACCAAAGAATTGTGCGCAGGAAAGCGCACGGTCGAATCTTTGACTGAAGCCGACTTTCTTTTCAGCGCGCAGCAGAAAGGCGTCGATATGAAGATCGGCGTTGACATCGCTTCTCTCGCCTATAAAAAGCAGGTGGATCAGATCATACTCATAGCCGGAGACAGTGATTTCGTACCCGCCGCCAAACTGGCAAGGCGGGAAGGGATTGATTTTGTACTTGACCCCATGGGCAGTACGATTCGCGCCAATCTCTTTGAACACATCGACGGTCTGCAATCATACTACAAAAGAATGTCAAGAAAATATGCCAACGAACGATCAGCGGAGAATGCCGCGTGTGGCGATAACAAAGAAGCATAGAAATGAAAAGCCCCGGAACAAGATTTTCCGGGGCTTTGGCTTGCCTTCCGGGTCTTGCTGGGGCGCTGCATCATTCATACGCATCCAGGTATTCCTGCTCCGCCCGCCGCTGGGCGGCGATCAGGAGGCTTTGGGCTTTCAAAACCTCTCCCTGCTCCAGGGCCCGCAGCGCGGCCTCGGAGGCTCTGACCATTCCATAGTACAGCTTCTCAAAATCCGGCATGTCTCGCTCCTCCCATCCCATCAACAAAAAAGTGGCGCAGCCGAAGCCGCGCCACGAAAAACGCGATCTCCGTTTGCTGCTACACAAATCCCATTGCTCCACAAGAAGAGGCTGCATGAGGTGGAGAGGCGTTTTTGCCGAATGGCAAAAACTCTTCCCTGTAGAGCTTTTATTGGGTTTTGTGTAGCATACTCATCCTACCACGTTCCGACGCGCTTTGCAAGGAAAACCGTTCGCCGGGATCTGACAAATTCCGCGCCTTTGCGCGAAAAAAACAAAAAAGCAGCGCCCCGGCTCTTTACAGTCTGTTCACACTTTGCTATAATAAAGCGCACGGCGCAGCCGCGCCGGAATTCCATTCATTTTGGAGGAAACAAGGCATGAGAAGCAAGCAAATTCGCGGCAGGCACCTGGTCGTCACGCTGGCGATCTGCGTGGTCCTGCTCCTGACGCTGAGCGTCGTGGCCCTGGCCGACGCGGGCGAGGCGGCGGAGAGCCAGCCGGCGCTGTACGGCACCTTCTGGGCCCTGGTGCCGCCCATCCTGGCCATTGTGCTGGCGCTCATCACCAAAGAGGCCTACTCCGCCCTGTTCATCGGCGTCGTCGCCGGAGCGCTGCTGGCCACGAAGGGCGCGCCCGTCCCGGCCCTGAACCATGTGGTCAGCGACGGCCTGATCGCCGCCATCGAGGGCAACGCGGGCATCTTCCTGTTCCTGGTGCTGCTGGGCATCATCGTGGGCCTGGTGAACCTCTCCGGCGGCTCGGCGGCCTTCGGGCGCTGGGCGGAGCGGAACATCAAGACCCGGGTGGGTGCGCAGCTGGCCACCTTCGCCCTGGGCGTGCTGATCTTCATCGACGACTACTTCAACTGCCTGACCGTGGGCTCCGTGATGCTCCCGGTGACGGACAGCCACAAGATCAGCCGCGCCAAGCTCAGCTATCTGATCGACGCCACCGCCGCCCCCATCTGCATGATCGCCCCGGTGAGCTCCTGGGCCGCCGCCGTCTCCGGCGTGGCCTCCGACATGGACACCGGCATCTCCGGCATCCAGCTCTTTATCCGCGCCATTCCCTATAACTTCTACTCCCTGATGACCTTCGTGTTCATCATCGGCCTGGTGGTCATGAAGTTCGACTACGGCCCCATGCGCGTCCACGAGATGAGCGCCCGCCTGAACGGAGACCTGGGCGGCCTGGAGGGCAGCCAGGTGGAGCAGGGCAACGCCCGTGGCCGGGTCATCGACCTGATCTTCCCCGTGCTGGTGCTGATCGTCAGCTGCATCCTGGGGATGCTCTACGTGGGCGGCTTCTTCGGCACCGACTGGTGGGGCGATACCGGCTTCGCCGGGGACTTCATCGGGGCCTTCGGCAACACCGACGCCACCGTGGCCCTGCCCTGGGGCAGCATCATCGCGCTGATCATCATCGTCATCTACATGCTCTGCCGCCGGACCGTCAGCTTCAAGCAGGCCATGGACTGCGTGCCCAAGGGCTTCATCGCCATGGTGCCCGCCATGACCATCCTGACCCTGGCCGTGTCCCTGAAGAACATCACCAACAACCTGCTGGGCTCCGCCGTCTTCGTGAAGGGCGTGATGTACGGGGCCGCCCCCGGCCTGGAGAACCTGCTGCCCGCCGTCATCTTCGTGGTGGCCGTGCTGCTGGCCTTCGCCTCCGGCACCAGCTGGGGCACCTTCGGCATTCTGATCCCCATCGTCCTGGGCGTCTTCCCCGCCGACAGCGAACTGCCCATCATCGGCATCTCCGCCTGCCTGGCCGGCGCCGTCTGCGGCGACCACTGCTCCCCCATCTCCGACACCACCATCATGGCCTCCGCCGGGGCCCAGGTGGAGCACATCAAGCACGTCTCCACCCAGCTCCCCTACGCCATGACCGTGGCCGCCGTCAGCTTCGTCACCTACATCGCCGCCGGTTACATCCAAAACGCCTGGATCAGCCTGGCCATCGGCACGGTGCTGACCATCGTGGCGCTGCTGGTGCTGCGGGCCGGCGCACGGGAAAAGGACGCGCAGGAGGCGTAAACAAACTCATAGATTACCCCAGCGCGGGCGGCAGACCATGCCGCCCGCGCTGTTCCGTCCTGGCGCGAGACAGCGGAGAGGACAAGTCCGATCCGCTGTTTTTGCCTCTCCTTCGGGCATATGCGAACGATTTTGCCGTCTGCTGGCGGTCACGCTCTCCCTCTTCCGTCATCCGCCTCGCGGGGGATCGGCGGATGCCACCTTCCCCCGCTGGGGGAAGGAATTTGACGGGAAGCATGCAGCAGCCATGTAGGGGGCGGCGTCCCGACGCCCCGGCAGCAGCGGTGAGATTATCACAAACGTTCGGCGAATCCGCAGTACCTCCGTTGTAGGGCGCGCCGACCCGGCGCGCCGGGCAGCAGCACCAAAGTCAAACCGCCACCCCCGGCGAATTCGCAGCATTTCCCTGTAGGGGCCGGCGTCCCGACGGCCCAGCAGGAGTGGTGAGATTTTTTAGAAACGTTCGGCGAATTCGCGGTTCTTCCGTTGTAGGGCGCGCCGGGCAGCAACGGCAAAGACAAGCCGCCACCTACGGCGAATCCGCTTTCGCCCCGGTAGGGAACGCCGTCCTCGGCGTTCCGTGCAGCAGCGCCCATGTTTTCCACAACTTTGGACGAATTCGCAGCCGTTTCCCCGTAGGGAAGGGGCTTGCCCCTTCCGGCAGGAAATGTTCCGTTGTCCGCCAACCTTGGGCGAAATCGCAAACGTGTAGCGCATTCGCCCAGGGTTTTCCCGTGTCGGCCCATGTGCTGCACGGAAAGGGCAAGCCCTTTCCCTACAATGGGACGGCTGCGGATTCGCCGGACGTGGCAGCCTGTCCTCGCGGCTGCTGCGCGGCGCGCCGGGGTCGGCGCGCCCTACAGGTTCCGATTTGCGAATTCGCCTGACGGGTTGCTTCGGTTATGTGCTGCTGCGGGGGACGTCGAGGACGCCGTCCCCTACCGGACGTGTGCGGATTTGCCAAAGGTGGAACCAAGTCGTTCCCATATGCTGCGGGGGACGTGGAGAACGCCGTCCCCTGCATATAAATGCTGCGAATTCGCCGAACGTGGCGATTGTCTAAAGCGCTCTCGCCCCTTCCCTCCCCCAGCGGGGGAGGGTGTCGCCCACAAGGGCGACCGGAGAGGGAGAACGTGACGGGACCGCAATGTGAAAATGACCGCAACCGGGGAGAGTGTGCGAACGTTTTTACCGTCTGCTGGCGGTCACGTTCTCCCTCTTCCGTCATCCGGCTTTGCCGGATGCCACCTTCCCCCGCTGGGGGAAGGAAGGGGCGAATCCGCAGCCGCTTGCGGATTCGCCCGACGTGAGCGCTTGACAGGGGGGCTTTGCCCCTTCCTGCTCCATCGCGTTCCCTTTCGGATTCCCACCCGCAGAAAGATGACGCCCGCTGCTTTGCCGCAGCGGGCGTCCTGCCAGGGAAAAGGAAAAGAAAAGAGAGAGGATGAAAAAGAATGAAAGCAAACTCAGTTGTTCCGTCAGCGGAACATGAAGGGGAAGAGCTGGGAGAAGAAGTCCTCATAGGCGCCGTAGCCGTCGCCGAAGCGAAAGCCGTTGCCGGATCCCTCGCCGAAGCGGAAGACGTCGCCGCTCTGGTTCTCGCCCCCGGTCTCGTCCTCCCCGGTCTGGGTCTCGCCCGGTGTTTCGGGCACGTCCTCGTCAAAGGTGAGGCTCAGGGTCAAAACCTCGCCGCTGCGGAAGACTTTCAGCTCCACGGTGTCTCCGGCCTGATAGTCCCGCTTGGCCTGGATCAGTTCGTCCCTGGAGCGGATCTCCTTCCCGTCCAGCTCGATGATGATGTCGCTGGCCTGGAGTCCGGCCCGCTCGGCGGCGCTGCCCTCGTTCACGGAGGACACGATGGCGCCCTGTCGCAGCCCGTAATACTGGGCGGCGGCGGCGGAGACCGTTTCCACTCCGATCCCGAAGCTGGCCTTGCCGTGGACGTAGCCGTCGGAGATCAGATCCCTTGCAATGGCCACCGCGTCGTTGATGGGGATCGCAAAGCCCAGGCCCTCCACGCCGGTGGAGGCGTATTTGGCGGTGGCGATGCCGATGACCTCGCCCCGGCTGTTGTAGACGGGGCCGCCGGAGTTGCCGGAGTTGATGGCCGCGTCGATCTGGAACATATTGATGGTGACGGCGCTGCCGTTGCCGTCGGAGCTGCTGATGGCCCGGTCCGTGGCGGAGACCATGCCGCTGGTCATGGTGAACTCCAGCTCGCCCAGGGGGTTGCCCACGGCGTAGACCGTCTCACCCACCCGGATGCGGTCGCTGTCGCCCAGGGTCACCGGGGACAGGCCGCTGGCCTCGATCTTCAGCACGGCCACGTCGTTGTCGGCCTCATAGCCCACCACCTGGGCCTCGTACTCGCTGCCGTCGCCCAGCAGCACCTGCACCTGATAGCCGCCGTTGACGGCGTCCTCGATGACGTGGTGGTTGGTGAGGATGTAACCGTCCTCGCTGATGACGAAGCCGCTGCCCTTCACCGCGGCGGGGACCTGGAAGCCCCAGACGTTGTTGTTTGTGATCTCGGTGGTGACGGCCACGGTCTGGCTCAGGGCCAGGTCATAGTAGAGTTCCGAGGCGCTCTTCTCGCCGCTGTCGGAGACCAGATGCGTGCTCACCTGGGCCGCGGTCTCCGCGTCGGCGGGGGCGGCCACGTTCAAAACCACGCCGCTCTCGGTGCGCGTCTCCGGCGCAGCGGCGCTGCCGCCATAGCCCAGCAGTCCGGGCAAAAATCCGCCCACCAGGCCACCCAGGAGGGCGCAGACCAGGCAAGCCGCGATCAGGCCCGGAACGGAGACGCCGCGCCGCTCTTTTTTCGCTTTCTTCTCCGGCGGGGGGGCACAGTGGTAGGTCTTGGGAATCGCTCCGGCCTCGCTGGCCGGGACGTAGCTGGCGTCGGAATAGGCCGGCCGGGGGGAACTCTCCTCCTGCTCCGGCGGCTCGGACGCCGCTGACGTCGGCATGGTCCAAAGCCCGCTCTGTTCGGGTTTCTGCTCGCACTCGTTCATATCGTTCCGCCTCCGATTTGCTCTTGTTTTGGATTGTCCTTAGCTTAGCATCCTTCTGTGAAAAAAACATGAACAAAGACCGAACGATTTTTGAATTTCCCCGGGGGCGCGGCGGAAAAAAACCTTGCGTGAGCGGGCGAATGGTGTTATGATACGGAACACAGCGAAGGCTGTCAGATTCAAAAGAAAGGTGTTGCAATTCATGGTTCTTTCCGAAATCCTGGACGCAGACGCGATCTCCGACATCGGCGAAAAGACCTCCGGGGCGCTGGAGGGCTTCCTCCAGTCCATCGGCCTGGGCGCGATCTCCACAGTCCTGAGCGCAATCCTGGTCTTCGTCGTCTGCCTGGTGGTGGTCAAGGTGCTGAGCCACCTGACCGACAAGCTGCTGACCCACACCAACTTCGGCAGCGAGCTGGTGCGCCGCTTCCTCAAGACGGCCATCAAAATCGTCCTCTGGGCCATTGCCATCGTCGTCATCGCCGGTTCCCTGGGCATCCCCACGGCCTCCCTGGTGGCGGTCATCAGCATCGCCGGTCTGGCTTTGAGCCTGTCCATGCAGAACATCCTGTCCAACCTCTTCTCCGGCGTGACCCTGCTCATCACCCGCCCCTTCGACGTGGGCGACTTCGTGGAAGTCGGCGGAAAATCCGGCTCCGTCCACAGCATCGGCCTGTTTTACACCACCATCACCACCCCGGACAAGCGCATCGTCACCCTGCCCAACAGCGACGTGGCCTCCACCGCCGTCATCAACTACAGCCGGGAGCCCCTGCGCCGCCTGAGCTTCCAGTTCGGCACCGAGTACACCGACTCCACCGAGAGCGCCATGACCGCCCTGCGGGAGGCCATTGCCAACTGCTCCTACATCGTCAGCGAGCCGGAGCCCATCCTCTACATCAGCGACTTCAAGGACTCCTACATCGAGTACACCGCCCTGGTCTGGGCCAAGAACGCGGACTACTGGCCCCTCACCTTCCAGTTCAACGAACTGGTGCGCCAGAGCTTCGACCGCAACAATGTCCACATGAGCTACAACCACCTGAACGTCCATATGGTGCCCTGAGGGACCCCGGACCGAAGGCCGACGCCCCGCCTGGGAGACCATATCCTCTCCGTGCGGGGCGCATTTTTTGAACACATTTCGGAATGAGGGAACGCTGGATGAAACGGAAGGAACACATCAGACGCGCTTTGGCTCTGGCGGTACTGTTGGCCCTGGCCCTGAGCCTGAGCGCCTGCGGCGAGACGGAGACCGGGCCATACCGGACCCTGGCGGAGCTGGGGGAGAAGCGCTACAGCGTCGTCTGCCGCCGGGGGGACCGGCTGGCCCCGCTGATCGACGCGGCCATGTACGCCCTCTGGACCGACGGGCAGCTCTCCGGCGCCTCCCTCCGCTGGCTGGGCCGGGACGACGTGGCCCTGGAGGGCGGCGAACCGGCGGAGACCCTGCCCGCGCCCCAGGCGACGGAGGAGGGCCAGAGCGTCCGCACCCTGATCTTCGGCGTGGAGCGGGACTTCGACCCCATGTGCTACGACGCCGGGGAAGGCCTGGTGGGCATGAGCGTGGACATCGGCCGGGCTGTGGCGGCCATGCTGGGCATGGAGGCGGCCTTCCAGCCCATCTCCCCGGCGGAGGTGGCCACGCAGCTGGCCTCCGGCAACATCGACTGCGCCCTGGGCTTTGACCCGGCGGAGGTGGACGGGGAGAAATACGCCGTGGGCGTCCGCTATCTGCTCAGCACCATGGTCCTGGCCGTCCGCAGCGAAAGCCCGGTCCGCAGCCTTTCCGACCTGCAGGGCCTGCGCATCGGCACCATCGAGGACCCCCTGCTGTCCCGCGCCATTCAGGACAACAGCCAGATCACCCGCTACGCCTCCGGGGCCACGGTCTACCTGACCCCGGGCCGCTGCATGGAGGCTCTGGACAAGAGCTGGTGCGCCGCCGTCGCCATGGACCGCATCATGCTGGAGCGGCTGATCTGAAAAAATGCCCCTTCTTTCGCCGCGGCGCATCCCGGGGCTTGCAAGTGCCGTGGCTGGATACTTCCATCCGGCAGCCCCCGGCGCGCCGCCTCCCTTCCGGGAAGAGAGGCTTTTTCACAAACAGGCGAAAGCCCCGTTTCCGCACAAGGCGGAAACGGGGCTGTATGTTTTTGGTTCCGCTCCTCCGCTCAGCCGGAAATGCTGACGGTGCGGGTGGCGGGGTCCCAGCTGACCTGGCGGCCAAAGAACTCCGCCAGATAGCGGATCGGGGCAAAAGTGCGGTTGCGGGCGATGATGGCCGGGGTGTCCATCTGGATCACGCCGCCGTTGTTGTCCATCGCTGTCTTGCCGCCGATGGAGAAGGTCAGGGTGCGTCTGCCGTCGGAGAAGGAGGCTGTGCGGGAGTAGGCGTTCCAGTTCACGCTCAGGCCCAGCGCATTGGCCACGGCGCTCAGGGGCACCATGACCCGGTTGCCCTCGATGAAGGGGGCCGCGTCAGACCAGGAGACCATCCGCCCCCCCACGCTGACGCGGATCTCCTGGACACAGGCGGCGGCGTACTCCCGCAGGGTCTGCTCCAGTTGCCGGGCGTCCCGCCAGTCGCCTTTGAGGAACAGCATATCCGCCAGTCCGCTGGAGGCGCTCAGCAGCACGTTCAGGTCGGGGTCGGCCATGCGGTAGAGGGCGGCGGAGTCGGTCTTCATCCACTCCGGCAGGTCCACCGGCGCGCCGTTCAGCCGGGAGCCGTTCATCGGGTCGAACACGCCCTCCGCGAAGGGTTCCCCGGCGATGGCGCCGTCGGAGAGGTGATAGAGCCGGAAGGTCTCGGCAATGTCGGAGTAATAGGCCCCCTGGCTCTGCACCACGACGCCGTTCTCCCCGGCGCGCAGCAGGGCCGTGATCCAGGCGCTGCGGGTCACCTTGCCGCCGGACAGGTTGTACACGCTGTCGTCGTATTCATACTGGATGGCGCTGTTTCCCAGGTCCCAGCCCTGGCCCCGGGCGATCCAGAGCATGGGCTGTCCGCCCGCGTTGAACAGGGCGGCCTTGACCACGGGCATGGTCTCCGCCCGCAGCTTGTCCGCGAAGGCCAGGGCCTCCGCCGCGCTCAGGGCGCAGCTTTCGTCCGCCCCCACGCAGCCGGTCCGCTGGAGCATCTCCAATCGCGTCGCGCCCCGCAGATCCTCCTCCGCCAGCGTCTGGGCGGAGAGGACCAGGCATAGGCCCAGCACCAGCAGCAGCGCCGCCAGCCGACGCCAAGTCTTTTGTTTCATGGTCAGTTCCTCCTCATACTCGTACATCTTGTTTTCCTCTTTTCCGGTGCGCCCCGGCCGCGTGTGCGCGTGTGCGAACGGAGCGGAAGGGGGGGATTCGCTCAGCGGATCTGGCTTTGAAAATTTTTTTTGCAAAAAGCCGAAATACCACTTGCTTTTTTTGGTTTCCCGTGCTATCATACTCAAGCGCATTGAGCGTATGAGCGCCGTTAGCTCAGCTGGATAGAGTGTCTGGCTACGGACCAGAAGGTCAGGGGTTCGAATCCCTTACGGCGTGCCAGAAAGGGTTCCGGTTTCAAACGAGATCGGAACCCTTTTTTTGACTCCGACGATACGTTAAAGATTATTAAAGATTTATTACATACGTTTATCATAATATCGTTTCCACAATTTGTCAAGTGCTATTTCGTCTTTTTCCGGCCTTTCCGCGAAAAAAAGAGAGGATTTCACCGTTTTTGCCGGTGGGGCATAAAAACGCGCTGTCGGTTTGTTCGCCGACAGCGCGCACTTTGTTCCGGTTTCAGACGGTGGTTGCGGTCAGGAAAGGTCCTCCGCACCCGTGACCGCAGACGGGGACGGATTGGGACGGGCCGGGCGAAGGAGCCTCGCCTCCGCCCGGCGGCGTATGGACTGCGATCAGACGAAATTGGGATAGAGCAGGAAGAAGGAGATGATGCCGATGGCGATGTTGCACAGGCCGGCGAACTTGTTGACCGCCTTGTTGCCGGTGTACCAGCCGATGATCAGGCTGATGAGCAGCACGTCGATGACGATCAGGTCGATGCCCAGCGGCCACAGCATATCGTGGGTGACGGCGTAGAGGGTGAACAGGGCGCAAAGGATCAGGCCGGTGAAGAAGAAGTGGGCCATGACCTTCTTGTCGCCGCCCTTGATGAAGTGCAGGCCGACCAGAATCCAGAAGAAGCCGAAGAAGCCGAAGACCGCCACATGGAAGGGGTCCTCTTTGGGACCGCCGAAGGCCAGCCAGGCCGCGCCCACCAGCTGGCAGACGCCGCCGAAGAGGATGGCGATGCGGCCCAGGCTCTTTTGCAGCTTCTCAGGATCCGCGCCCTTTACGCCGACGCCGATCTGCTCCAGGCCGAAGCAGATGACCGTGGCGAACAGGCCGAAGACGGACAGCGCGAGGGGAGAACTGACATACTGAAACATAATATCCTCCTTTTTTCTGTTCCTGTGAACCGGCAACAAAGCGAAAATTTTTCTCCACGCCCGGCGCGTGCCCGCAGCGCGGAGATACCTTTTCTTGACCATAGAATAATATATTTCCATAGATTCGTCAATATGACGGAAATGCCAAATCATATCGCGCTTTTATGGTGAATAATACCAGTGTCAGTTGAAAAAATGCCCGACAGAGCGGAAAAACTTCCGTTTTGCCGGGCATTGCTTTGAAACGGTCCGCTCAGTCCATCCCCAGCGCCTGACGGCAGTAGCGGGTCAGGATGGTGGCGGCCTCGTGGCGGAGGCTGCCCTCGGCGGGGAACAGGGCGTTGTAGGGCGTATCCAGATAGACCCCGCTGGCCACGGCCCAGCGCATGGCGGCCAGGGCCCAGTCGGCCACCTGGGCGGCGTCGATCTGGCCCAGGGCCTCAGCGCGCTCCGGGCTGCCCACGCTGCGGTGCAGGAAGGTCACGAACTCCTGGCGGGACACCGGGATGCCGGGCCGGAAGCTGTTGTCCTCATAGCCCTTGACAATGCCCTGCTCCACGCCCCAGGCCACGGCGGCGGCGTACCAGGCGTCCTCCGCCACGTCGGTGAAGGGGGCGGGCGCTGCGGCGGCGGGGGAGCCGTTCATGCGGTGCAGCACCGTCACCACCATGGCGCGGCTCATGGGCTCATAGGGGGAGAAGACCGTGGCGCTGACGCCCATGAAGATCTTCCGCAGGACGGTGAACTCCACGTCCTGGTAGAACGCGGCGTCCACCGGCACGTCCAGGAAGCGGGGCAGGTTCGGCTTCTCCGTCTCAGCCCAGGCGGAGACGGTCGCGTGCAGCCAGTCGGCGCGGGTTTTGAGGTAGGCGGCGAAGTCCGCAATCTCCTCCGCCGCGCCGCGCTTGGCGCTCACTTCCGTCCAGCCCTCGCCGCCGATGACCTCCGGCCAGAGCAGCAGGTCCATCCGGTAGCTCTGCTCCAGCTCCTCCTGATAGTCCGTCAGGGCGCGCAGCCGCCCGGTCCGGGCCTCCGGGTTGGCGCTCAGCAGCGTGCCGTCCACCAGCTCATACAGCCGGGCTTCCTCCTGCACCACCGCCGCCCGGAACTCCGGGATGTCCAGCATGGCCCGCACCAGGGGGCAGACCGCCGCGTAGTAGGCGGTTGGGGCGATGGCATAGGCGATGTCGAAGTCCCAGACGGGACCGCTGGCCAGCTTGCCCTCCCCCAGATGGAAGAAGGTGGAGGAGGCATAGGCGTCCGTGTCCATGGCGAACTCCAGCATCAGGTAGTTGCGGGCCAGGGAGACCAGGTCCGCCTCCGCCTCCAGCGCCGCCGCGTCTGCGGCGTAGACCGCGTCCTCAAAGCGCTGGTAGCGCTCGCTGATGTAGCGCACGCCCGCGTCGCCAAAGTATTCCGGGCTCTTCACCACCACATAGTCGCCGTGGCTGGTCTCGAACCAGCACAGCTCCTCCATGGCCCGGTCGTGGTAGTCCAGCTCCAGCAGATAGCCGCCGCTGTAGTCCTCCGGCAGGGCCAGACCGCTGACATACTGATAGTCGTTGCCAAAGGCGTTGACGCCCCGGGCGGTCTCCAGCGCGTCGAAGTCGGCCACGTCCGGGTTGGCCGCCTCCACGGCGGCGTCCAGATCGGGCACGGCCACGCGGCCGTCGCTGACCTCGGTCTTCTCGCTCAGCAGATAGCTTCCCCGGTATTCCCCGTCGTACCACAGGTCCACGGGGCGGCAGTTGGGCGTGTAGTCCAGGCCCAGGGCCGCGGCCAGGTCGAAGCTCACATGGTTGTGCAGATGGGTCTTGTCGGCGTAGTCCGCCAGCAGCACCCAGGTCTCCTCGGCCTCCAGCGGATCGCCGGTCCCGATCAGGTCCGTCTCCACGGCCAGCTTGATCTGATAGGGCTTCTTGGGCAGGGCCCAGGTGGAGTTGCCCCGCCCCTTGATGTTTTTCAGCTTGCCGTCATAGACCACGGCCCCGTCGGCGTCCAGCAGCAGCGCGTCGCCCTTCTTGGCCTTGTTCTCCTTGTCCTTTTCCACCCAGCTCCGGTCGTGCTCCGCGTCCGGGCTGCTCAGGAACAGGGAGGCCACGTTTGCCCCCCGCAGCAGGGTGAAGGCGATCTCGGTCTCTTCGGTTTCCGCTTCTTCGGCGGCTTCCTCGGTTTCTTCTTCCTCCGCTTGCGGCTTTTCCAGGATCAGGGTCAGGGCGCAGCCCGCCTCCGGGTCGGAGATCAGGGCGCTCAGATCCGCCGCTTCGCCGTTGACCAGGGGCAGCTCCTCGTCCCCGGCCCGCAGCAGGGCGCGCTCCCCGGCAAACTCCAGCCGCAGGGCGCGCAGGTCCGCGGCGGCGGGGAGAAAGAGGTAGTGTTCCTCTCCCTGCTCCTGCAGGGCGGCGGCCCAGGCGGCCTCCCCCTCCGCAGGGAGACAGCGCAGGATGGGGGCCGGGTCGGGCTTGACGGACTCCTCCCCGTCGGCCAGGACGGGCAGGGCGGCGAAGAGCAGCAGCAGGGCGATCAGGAGCCAGAGCGCTCCTTTGGTTCCGATACGCATCTTGTTACCTTCCTTTCAAGTTGTGGCTTTCGGCAACACCGCATCATTCCGGTGCGCGGATCGCGCAGTCAGAATTTTCGTCAGATCGTCCGAAAACCGCAGGCAATACTTTGTGTATTGCCGAGGATTTTGGGGCGATATGGCGGAATATTATGCAAGCGAGACGTGTGCCGAGCATGGTGCGGTGTTGCCTTTACTTATGGAACAGGCGCTTGACCTGGTAGCGCGGCTCGCAGGTGACGTTGACGCCCAGCTTCTGAAACAGGCTCTCGTCCACCCGGGAGAGGATGACGCTGGAGTGGGCCTCGCAGCCCCGCAGAGCGCTGAGCTGCTCCATGGCCAGCTCGGCCATGGGGTTGGTGACGGCGCAGATGCTCAGGGCCTCCAGGGTCTCGTCGGTGTGGAGGCGGGGGTTGTGGCCCCCCAGGTGCTCCACCTTGAGATGCTGGATGGGCTCGATGATGTTCGGGGAGATCAGCATGGTCTTCTTGGCGATGTCCCCCAGGACCTTCAGGGCGTTCAGCAGACAGGCGCTGGCCGCCCCCAGCAGGGGCGTGGTCTTGCCGGTGACGATCCGCCCGTCCGGAAGCTGGATGGCCATGGCCGGTTCCCCGGTCTCCTCCGCCCGGTTCAGGGCGGCGGCCACAGCCGGGCGCTCAGCCACGGCGATGCCGGCGTTGTTCATGATCAGCTCGATCTTGTGCAGCTCCACCCCGTCGCTCATGCCCTGGCGCAGGGAACAGGCGGCGGCGTAGTAGCGGCGGATGATCTCCTGGCGGCTGGCGGCGCAGCAGACGGCGTCGTCCTCGATGCAGAAGCCCACCATGTTCACGCCCATGTCCGTGGGGCTGCGGTAGGGGCTGCGGCCCCGGATGCGCTCCAGCATGGCGTTCAGCACCGGGAAGATCTCCACGTCCCGGTTGTAGTTCACCGTGGTCTCCCCATAGGCCTCCAGGTGGTAGGGGTCGATCATGTTCACGTCGTTCAGGTCCGCGGTGGCGGCCTCATAGGCCAGGTTCACCGGATGCTTCAGGGGCAGGTTCCAGATGGGGAAGGTCTCGAACTTGGCGTAGCCCGCCGCCACGCCCCGCTCGTGCTCGTGGTAGAGCTGGCTGAGGCAGGTGGCCATCTTCCCGCTGCCGGGGCCGGGGGCGGTGACGACGATCAGGCTCCGGCTGGTCTCGATGTAGTCGTTGCGCCCGAAGCCCTCCTCAGAGACGATGAGCGGCACGTTGGAGGGGTAGTCGGGGATGACGTAGTGGCGGTATGTGCGGATGCCCAGGCTCTCCAGCCGGGCCTGGAACAGTTCGGCGGCCCGCTGGGCGCGGAAATGGGTGATGCAGACGCTGCCCACATACAGGCCTATGCCGCGAAAGGCGTCGATGAGCCGCAGGGCGTCCTCGTCGTAGGTGATGCCCAGGTCGCCCCGGCGCTTGTTGCGCTCGATGTCGTCGGCGGAGATCACCAGGATGATCTCGGCCTCCTCGCGCATCTCCAGCAGCATCCGCACCTTGCTGTCCGGCTGAAAACCCGGCAGCACCCGGGCGGCGTGGTGGTCGTCGAAGAGCTTGCCGCCGAATTCCAGATAGAGCTTGCCGCCGAATTCGGCGATGCGCCGGCGGATGTTCTCCGATTGCAGCTTGAGGTATTTTTCGTTGTCAAAACCAATGGCGTTCATGTCGCGTGTGCCCCCAGTCCAATGCGATTGTCATATCAAAATCGTATTGTACAACAGAATCCGCCCCGCCGCAACAGGAAAAATGATGGCTCAATCACAAATTCTATGGGATGCGCCTGACAGCGCGTATCGGCCGCTGCGGACGGCGTATGCACGTCAACCGCCATTCGTTCATCACGCTTCGCCGCCTGTGCTTCGGGGAAACTTTGCGCTGCGTCCGCACGCTCCGGCGACACTGCTCCGGCGATCCCGATGCCGAATCCCATTTTTTCATGCGTATGCCGTGGCGCCTTTTCCCATCCCTTTGCCCGCCCCCTGTCACGCTTTCCGGCGGGCGTGCTTATACTGGAGTACGGGCGAAACGCCTGAAAACGAGCAAAGGCGGGATGAACCCTTGCCAGAGGCAATGATTTGGGCGGCGCTGGGGACGGCTTTTCCCTTTTTGATGACCACACTGGGCGCCGCCGCTGTGTTTTTCTTTGCAAAGGAGCCCCGGGCGGGCGGTCAGCGGGCGCTGATCGGCTTCGCGGCGGGGGTGATGACGGCGGCCAGCATCTGGAGTCTGCTGCTGCCAGCCATGGAATGCAGCGCCCCGCTGCCGGCCTGGCTTCCGGCCTCCGTGGGGCTGCTGACGGGAACGATCTTTTTGGGGCTGCTGGACGCCGCGCTGCCGAAGCTGCGGTGCAGAAAAGCCCATGCGCGCCCCGGGAAAGAGGCGCAGCCAGGCTCCGAGGCGACGCCGGAGGACCCGGGACGCCCGGGCGAAGCCCCCTCCCCCGTCCCGGAGGCCCAGCGGCGGCGGGACGCGCTGCTTATGACCGCCATCACGCTCCACAACATCCCGGAGGGCATGGCGGTAGGGCTGGCCTTCGCGCTGGCCGCCGGAGGCGAGGGCCTGGCGGCGGCCGCGGCCCTGGCGCTGGGCATCGGCATCCAGAACTTCCCGGAGGGCGCGGCGGTGGCGCTGCCCCTGCGGCAGGCCGGGCGCGGCCGGGGCCGGGCTTTCCTGGGCGGGGTGCTGTCCGGGGCGGTGGAGCCGCTGTTCGGGGTGCTGACGGCCCTGTGTGCCGCCGGAGTCCGGGCGCTGATGCCCTGGCTGCTGAGCTTCGCCGCCGGCGCCATGCTCTATGTGGTAGTGGAGGAACTGGTGCCCCAGGCCCACTCCCGCGCCGGGACCGTGGGCTTTGTGTCCGGGTTCCTGGTGATGATGGTGTTGGACGTGGCGCTGGGATGAAAACCGAACGGACAGGGAGGAAGCGGTCCTCTCTGTCCGTTCGGTTTTGTTATATTGGATCAGGGCGAGGGTGTGTGCGGATTCGCCGGAGGTGGGCGGGGAACTTGCGCGCTGCTGCGGGGGACGTCGAGGACGCCGTCCCCTACAAAGCGCCCTCTCCCGTTCCCTCCCCCAGCGGGGGAGGGTGCCGCCCACAAGGGCGGCAGGAGAGGGAGAACGCGGCGGGACCGCAATGTGGAAATGACCGCAGTCGTGGAGGGTATGCGCACATAACATACCGCTCGCAAGCGGTCAGGTTCTCCCTCTTCCGTCATCCGCCTCGCGGGGGATCGGCGGCTGCCACCTTCCCCCGCTGGGGGAAGGAAGGGGTGGGTGTGCATTCGTAGCCGCGCAGCTGTAGGGGCCGGCGTCCCGACGGCCCCCGCAGCACACGGGAAAGTCTGAATTCCACCTTCGGCGAATCCGCACACGCCCGGTAGGGAACGCCGTCCCCGGCGTTCCGCGCAGCAATCCCCCCCGTTTCCCACAGCTTAGGGCGAATCCGCACACACCCGTAGGGCGCGCCGACCCCGGCGCGCCCTACGGGGGCTTATTGGGGGCGCTCTTTCTGAATGGACGGGTCGTCTTGCGCTGCGCTGCGGCGGGTGTAGGTCAGGAAGCGAAAAGTCACGCCGTTTTCCTCCTGCTCCGGGCCTCGTTCGCTGACGCGGAACTCCGGGTCGGCGTCCAGATCCGGGAAAAAGGCGTCTGAGTGGGGGCGAATATCCAATTTTGTCAGATAAACGCGGTCAACGTGGGGGAGCATCGCCCGGTAGACGCTTGCTCCGCCGATGACCAGGCAGCGGGGATGCTTTGCCGCTTCCGCCAGGGCTTCTTCGATCGAATGCACCACCGTCGCCCCCTCGATGGGGTCTTGGCTGCGGCTGAGGACGATGTTGACCCGGCCCGGGAGGGGACGCCCGCCGGGGAAATCGGCCAGAGTACGGCGCCCGACCAGGACCGCCGCGCCGCGTGTCACGGCCCGGAAATGCGCCCGATCCGTCCGCAGGGCCACGGGCTGGGTCCCGTCCGCGCCGATGCCCCAGTCGGCATATACCGCTACAATGGCCTCCAGCATGGCCGATCCCTCCTGATTATATTTTGTAATGTATCGCCGCCGCTCACACCGCCACGGGGATCTTCTCATCAAATGGGTGGCAGCGGTATTGCTCCACGGTGAAGCTGTTTTTCGTGAACTGATAGAAGTCCTGCACCGTCCCGTCCAGGGTCACCTTTGGCGCGGGGTAGGGCTCCAGCTCCAGCAGCCGCTCCACCATTGGGATGTGACGGTCGTAGATGTGGCAGTCGGCGATGACGTGGACCAGCTCGCCGGGCACCAGGCCGCTGACCTGGGCGAACATCATCAGCAGGGCGGCGTACTGCATCACGTTCCAGCCGTTGGCGGTGAGCATATCCTGGCTGCGCTGGTTGAGAATGGCGTTCAGCACGTTCCCGCTGACGTTGAAGGTCATGGACCAGGCGCAGGGGTAGAGGGACATCTCGTGCAGGTCGGCGAAGGTGTAGAGGCTGGTGAGGATGCGGCGGGAGGCCGGGTCGTTGCGCAGGTCATAGAGGACGCGGTCCACCTGGTCGAAGTCCCCCTCCGGGTAGCGGTGCTTCACGCCCAGCTGGTAGCCGTAGGCCTTGCCGATGCTGCCGCGCTCGTCGGCCCAGGCGTCCCAGATGTGGCTGCCCAGGTCGGAGATGTTGTTGCTCTTCTTCTGCCAGATCCACAGCAGCTCGTCCACGGCGGATTGAAATACTGCCGCCGCAGGGTCAGCATGGGGAACTCCCGGCGCAGATCGTAGCGGTTCACCACGCCGAAGCGCTTGATGGTGTGGGCGGGACTGCCGTCTTCCCAGCGGGGACGCACGGCCCGGTCCGTGTCCCAGACTCCGTTTGCCAGAATGTCCCGGCAGTTTTGAATGAACACCCGGTCTGCGTAGCTCATGGCGCGGCCTCCTGCATCATGTGATGGAGGCAGTATAGCACGAATGTGGGCGCGGGGCAAGGGGCAAGGCGGGATTGACATTGTAGCATGATTTAGATATAATCATAGTAAAATAAAGCTACGGAGGCATTGCCATGAACATTCGTCCTTCCGCCGCGATACGGCAAAACTACAACGAAATCGCCAGTCTGTGCCGAGAAACCGGTGAGCCGGTCTATCTGACCAAAAACGGAGAGGGCGAACTGGTAGTTATGGATATTGAAGCTTACGTCCGACGGGAAAAGATGCTAAAGCTGCGGGAAAAGCTGCTGGACATTGAACGGGATCGACTGGCCGGAGCAACATACTATACTCCGGAGGAACTGGATCAGGCTATGACCGATGCAATCCGCGCCGCACAGGAGGTATCCCGTGCGTAAGTATCGAGTCACTGTTTCGGGGGAAGCCAGAAGAATGCTGATGGAACATGTGTTTTTTCAGGCAGGTGTCAACCCACAGGCGGCGAAGACGCTTCAGACAAAGTTGATGGAAGCCATTCGGAGTCTTGAAATGATGCCGGAACGCTGTCCCTATCTGGATCCCGAGAACCGGAGGAGTCCGCATCGCAAGTTGCTCGTATCCAGACGATATCTTATCATTTATACTGTACAGGATGATACTGTCTACATCGAATATGTGATCGATGGTCGCCAGGATTACGGCTGGCTCATCTGACACAAGAAACAAACAGGAGAATCCAAACCATGTCCAATCTCTATTCCGACTTCGGCGTCAGCGACGCGCTGTACGCCTACGGGGAAGGTCTGCTGGCCGGGCTGCGGGAGCGCTTTGCCCGCATCGACGCGGTGGCGGAGGCCAACCAGGCCAAGGTGCTGCTGGCCATGCAGCGCAACCGGGTGGACGCGGCCTGCTTCCACGGCAGCACCGGCTACGGCTACGACGACGCCGGGCGGGACACGCTGGAGCGGGTCTACGCCGACACCTTCCACACCGAAGCGGCGCTGGTGCGGCCCCAGCTGGTCTGCGGCACCCACGCCCTGGCCGTGGCCCTCAGCGCCAATCTGCGCCCGGGGGACGAGCTGCTCAGCCCCGTGGGGAAGCCCTATGACACGCTGGAGGAGGTCATCGGCATCCGGCCCAGCCCCTGCTCCCTGGCGGAGTACGGCGTCGGCTACCGGCAGGTGGACCTGCTGCCGGACGGCGGCTTCGACTGGGAGGGCATCCGCGCCGCCATCGGATCGCGGACGAAGCTGGTGACGATCCAGCGCTCCAAGGGCTACGCCCTGCGCCCCACCCTCTCCGTGGCGCGCATCGGGGAGCTGATCGCCTTCTGCAAATCCGTGAAGCGCGACGTGCTGGTGATGGTGGACAACTGCTACGGCGAGTTCGTGGAGCTGCGCGAGCCCAGCGACCTGGGCGCGGACATGGTGGTGGGCAGCCTGATCAAAAACCCCGGCGGCGGCCTGGCCCCCATCGGCGGCTACATCTGCGGCACAAAGACCTGTGTGGACCGCTGCGCCTACCGCCTCTCCGCCCCCGGCCTGGGCCAGGAGGTGGGGGCCAGCCTGGACGTGAAGACCAGCCTCTACCAGGGCTTTTTCCTGGCCCCGGTGACGGTGGCGGGAGCCCTCAAGGGGGCCGTCTTCGCCGCCCGGCTCTATGAGTCCCTGGGCTTCCCGGTGCTGCCAAACGGCACGGAGTCCCGGCACGACATCATCCAGGCGGTGGAGCTGGGCACGCCGGAGGGCCTCATCGCCTTCTGCGCGGGCATCCAGGCCGCCGCCCCGGTGGACAGCTATGTCCGCCCGGTGCCCGCCCCCATGCCCGGCTACGACAGCGAGGTCATCATGGCCGCCGGGGCCTTCGTCCAGGGCAGCAGCATCGAACTGAGCGCCGACGGCCCCCTGCGCGCCCCCTACAGCGTCTACTTCCAGGGCGGCCTGACCTGGTATCACGCCAAACTGGGCATTCTTCTGAGCGCCCAAAAGCTGCTGGACGCGGGATTGACCGCCCTGCCGGAGGCGTGAGGCCCCCCGACTTTGCAACTTCGATGCAGGACCGTGCCAAATTGTGCTATACTTCCCGAAAATCTGTGCTATAATAGACTATGTATCCCCTTGGAAACGGAGGAAGGCGCTTTGGATAGAGGCAAAATTAAGAGAATCGCGGAGCGCACAGAGACCACGACGACCGTAGTGGGCGGCGTCCTGCGGACGGCGCTGCGCGTGCTGCTGACGGTGCTGCTGGTGGGGCTTATCACCGCACTGCTGTTCGGCTGCATTTTCGCATACTACATCAAAACTGAGCTGAGCGATCAGCTCAAGATCCGGCTGGAGGACGCCAGCATCTCCCTGAGCAGCACCATCTGGTACACGGACGCCGAGGGCGTGCCCCGGGAGCTGCAAATGCTCCGGGCCAGGAAAAACCGCGTCTGGGTGGACTATGAAAACCTGCCGAAGGGCATGGAGAAGGCCCTGGTGGCCATCGAGGACCGCCGCTTTTACGAGCATCGCGGCGTGGACTGGTACCGCACCGCCGGCGCCTTCGCCCAGATGTTCCTCAGCATGAGCAACGACTTCGGCGGCTCCACCCTGACCCAGCAGCTCATCAAGAACAACACGGAGAACGACGCCGACCTGGTGAGCCGCAAACTGCTGGAGATCTTCCAGGCCCTGGAGCTGGAAAAGACCTATGACAAGCAGGAGATCATCGAGTGGTACCTGAACACCGTCTACTTCGGCGAGGGCTGCTACGGCGTCTACACGGCGGCCCAGACCTATTTCGGCAAGGACGTGTGGAACCTGAGCCTGGCGGAGAGCGCCAGCATCATCGGCATCACCAACAACCCCAGCAAGTATGACCCCTTCATCGCCAACGTCATCACCGACTCCAGCCTGGGCCTGACCCTGACCTGCCGGGAGTGGAACAAATACCGCCAGGAGCTGATTTTGCGGGAGATGTACGACCAGGGCTACGTCAGCTTTGAGGAGTACCGGGACGCGGTGAACGAGCCGTTGAACTTCGTGCTCCCGGTGAACGAGGTGCGCACGGAGACCATCAACAGCTTCTATGTGGAGATGGTCATCGACGACGTGATCCGCGACCTGAAGACCAAGTACGGCTACAACGACGAGGCGGCGGAGCGGCGGCTCTACCAGGGCGGTTTGCAGATCTACTGCTGCCTGGACCCCCAGATCCAGGCCATTGTGGACAGCGTCTATCAGGACGTGGAGCATCTGCCCAAGTCCACCAATCCCACTTCCCAGCAGCTCCAGAGCGGCATGATCATCCAGGACCCCTACAGCGGCAACATCGTGGCCGTGGGCGGCGCGGTGGGGGAGAAGACCGTGAACGACGCCTGGAACTACGCCACCGACTCCAAGCGCCAGGTGGGCTCCTCCATCAAGCCCCTGAGCGTCTACGGCCCGGCCCTGGAATACGGCCTGATCACCCAGACCACCCTGGTCCAGGACAGCGCCTTTCTGCACCTTTCCGGCACGAGCTGGTACCCCCGCAACTCCCCGGACCGCTATGCGGGCATCATCACCATCCGCCAGGCCCTGCGGGACTCCAAGAACACCGTGGCCGCCCAGATCGTGGACAAGCTGACGCCCCAGGAGTCCTACAACTACCTGATCGAAAAGCTGGGCTTCACCAGCCTGCTGGAGTCCGACGCGGACTACGCCCCCATGGCCGCCGGCGCCCTGACCGTGGGCGCCACCGTGCGGGAGATGACCCAGGCTTACAGCTCCTTCCCCAACAGCGGCGTGATGACCTTTGGCCGCACCTACACCAAGGTGCTGGACAGCGACGGCAACGTGGTGCTGGACAACCCCACCACCCGCCAGACGGCCTTCTCCCCCAACACCGCCGCGAACATCTGCGATATGCTGACCAACGCCGTCAACTACGGCACCGGCGTGGGCGCGGGCTGGCCCGGTATGACCGTGGCCGGTAAGACCGGCACCACCGCCGAGAACAACGACCGCTATTTCGTGGGCTTCACCGGCTACTATGTGGCGGCGGTCTGGACCGGCTACGACCGGCCGGAGACCATGTACTTTGGGGGCACCAACCCGGCTGTGACGATCTTCCACAACGTCATGCAGCGGGTCCACGCGGGCCTTTCTGACCGGACCTTCCCCACCCCGGAGATCGGCACACCCACGAACATCTTCGGCAACCTTTGGGGTGCGCTGCAGCAGCAGAACAACCCCCAGCCCAGACCCACCCAGGCTCCGGTGGTGACGGAGACCCCGGCGGAACCCACCGGCCAGCTCCCGGATACCGTCCCGCCCCCCGCGACCCAGGCCCCGGTTCAGACCCCGGACCCCACGCCGGCCCCCACCCCAGCCCCGACCCCGGCGCCCACACCCCCGCCCCCGCCGCCTCCCACGGAGGACCCCCAGAGCATGACCAAACAGTAGCGCCGCTCTCAGGCGCAGAAAAACGAGCCGCAGCAGACCGGAAGGGAGCAGTCCCGATCCGGCCCGCTGCGGCTCGATGGTTTGCGACATATGAGAACGATTCCTGTGAAAAGCAGAAGCCGCCACTCCGGCAAGTGACGACTTCTGCGAAAGACTTTTCGCAGATCGTTCCAAGGCTGAGCCGCTTTTCGGCAACGCCTTTTATAATTCTATTAATGGGGACGGCGCTTGCCGACACCTTTTAGTCCAACGGCTGAACCGATGGAGGGATAAATCCCATCGTTGGCAACAAAGGAAGGATTTTATTTCCCAGCGCATCCATGCTGTATTTTAAATCAATGAATAACGGTTTTGCTTCGTCTATATCTTTCGCGGCGGCTTTTACTTGCCACCATCCAATATCCCACAATCCAATTTTGTAATCCAACCATCGTATTTGCCCAAGATTTGCAAAAATGCAACGATACAAGCATTCTGCCTTTTCTAAAACATTTTCTGCTTCTGGCGACAATTCGTGATTTTGCAACCACAACGCCATAAATCTATCTTCATTTGCCGTTTGAATCTGTAATTTGAAATCGGATAATCCGCAAGGCCACGTTTTTACTCTTTTCAGCAGAAACGGAAACATTTTGTTTTCTATCTGATAAACCTTTCCCTGATACTCGACGTTTTTCATTGACACAGTGTTGTTTGAAGGCGCAAAGCAACTCCACACAACACAGTCCGAAGTGAAAAGCGCAGAGATTTTTTCATTGAATGGTTGATAAAACTGATCCCTATCGTTATCCCATGACGGCTTAGCCAATTTCCGAACTGCATGAAGAATCATTGACCGTTCAAAGTTGTTCGGGGTTACTGAATATGAGCCCGCACTTGCTTGTGGTCCTGAAAAAATAGCGACATAATTGTAGTGTTGCATGTCATTTCCACAGCACATTAGAGAGCAGAGAAACCCATCTGCAATCCGATCTCTTACATCTTTGGTCCTCTTTGTAACCTCGATAGCGCTACTAAGAGCAGGAAAAACGGAGGTATTCTTTTCCCTTGTCGGCCATCTATTCAAAAAGGAATCTCTTTCTGTTGTAAGTATCTCTTTTGTACCAATTTTTTCGCAGTATTTGTTATATACATCTAACACTATCTTCTGTTTTCCTATAGGAACACATTTTCCAAGGTTCCAAACGAGGAACCCCACGGGAAATTTTCCTTTGTTACCATGAAAGTTTTCGGAAGAAAACATAAGCCCGCGTTCAAATTTGTACTGAAAAACCTTGTCTCTGAGTTTTTGATCATTGTTTGAATTTAAGTATTTTAATTTAGAAAATAATCCTAAGTAAGCACTTTTTGAATTAAATTCTACTGAAATTCGATATAAAAACTGAGAAAAAAGTTCTCTGCTGGTTTCTCCTAGACCGTTTTTTGTCATAATCTGCCGAATAAATGTCATTGAGACATCATCTTTAGACTTCTTTCCCAACTCATTTCCGTTTTTATTACTTGTTGCAAACGGAGGATTGATAAAAATAATCCAACTGATTTCGGGATCCCGTAGATCATTATACAGGCGTTTGGGCATCTTAGGTGTAATGCCAAATGGTATCTTTCCTATATCATCAATTAGAAAAGCATCATCATTTAGATAATCGTACTGAAACACCGTTGCTGTTGGGAAGATTCGTTTGCAGTATGCCGCATCGTCTTCCAACAAAGTTGAAATATAGCAGTATTGTAAAGCTGAACTTGGCAGCATAAATTCCAGGTTTCCAGTCCCTGCTGCCATGTCCCAAATACGCCATTTTCCGTTTTTGTATTTTTCGCGTCCAACTGTACGAAGAATATAGTCAAATGCTTTATCTGCGAACTCTATTGGTGTATAAAATTCACCTGTAAACCTCCGTAAGTAATCTTCGGACAATCGGTCCATCTTTTGCCTGATGGCAAACATAACATCGGCTCTATCATTTTTCTCATAAATATTCCAAAAATAATCATAGTCCTTCATTGGAATACTTTTAGAAACAGTTCCATCATTTAGGTGAAACAGAACGGAATTAGATGCTTCAAGTTTTTCTGAGCGTCCAACTTCAATATCGGAGACGAAATACTCTGATGGCTTGTGTCCGTTTTTAACATACTTTTCAAAGAATTTAGCCCAGTGTTCGTAAACTGCCAGAAAATTCTCTTCGTTGATGGTTTTCTTTTCAGCCAAAAGCAGAGAATCATCCTGCAAATACAAAAAAACTGAGTTTACAAAAAGAGATTCTTCTGCTTCGACATCAAAGCGATAAACATGGATTTTATTCATCAATGATGAATTTAAGAGCGCAGCAACAAGTTTTGGACAGGGTTGACTTGGAGCACGGTCCCAATCATACTTTGCGCCCGCACTATAAAACGTCTTATAATCGGTTGTAGGAATAAAAAAACCTTCGTTTTTATTAACAACTAATACTTCCCACATGAAAAGCGGCAGCAAAGCCGCATAGCATCTGGGAAAGCAGGCTCAAAAAAGGATCAGGCAGCAGCGCGAGCCTGTGAAAGACCGAGCGCCGCGTAGAGATGTTGCGGAAGCTTGGACAGGAAGC
>JAFXXH010000067.1 GCA_017542425.1 Oscillospiraceae bacterium
CCCCTCGCCGCGTAAACGCTTTCAGCTCTCTGGCCTTCTGTTCCCAGCCTTCCGGCAAATATCTCGTTATCGGCTCCATATTGGTATACATGGCGTTCACCTCATCACCATGATACCACATAAATTATGTTAACTTCAAGCTTTTTTAGCTTAACGCCTATGCCCAGCGGGGGAAGGAAAGGCGAACCCGTAGCGACCTTGTCGGGGTGAGGGGGGGATGGATCGTGAAGAGTGAAGAGTGAAAAGTGAAGAGTGAAGAGTTGTGGTATCGGCTACGCCGATCATTTGATAATTTGTCGCGCAGCGACACAACAACTCTTCATTATTCAATTTTAAGTCTTCATTCTTCGTAGGGGGCGGCGTCCCAACGCCCCGGCTGCAGCGGTGAGATGGTTATAGCCTTTGGGCGAATCCGCACACGCCCCTTCCCTCCGCAGAGGAAAGACAGCCTGGAACATCCCCTTACCGTTCCTCCCGGAAATAGGGCAGGCCCAGGCTGGCCGGGGGCTGGTTTTCTTTCTTTTTCCGCACGGAGGAGAGGATCAGCACGACGATGGTGACCACATAGGGCAGCATCTTGTACAGCTCCTTGTCGGCCATGCCGGAGGGGATGAAGAGGTAGAGGATATACAGCCCGCCGAAGAGGATGCTGGCCAGCACGGCCAGGTTGGGGCGCCAGACGGTGAAGATCACCAGGGCGATGGCCAGCCAGCCCCGGTCGCCGAAGGCGTTGTTGCTCCAGACGCCGCTGGCGTAGTCCATGACGTAGTACAGTCCGCCCAGTCCGGCCACCATGCTGCCGAGGCAGGTGGCGGCGTATTTGTAGCGGGTGATGTTCAGTCCCGCCGCGTCGGCTGTGGCGGGGTTCTCGCCCACGGCCCGGAGGTGCAGGCCCAGGCGGGTGCGGCGCAGCACGAAGGCGGCCACCAGGGCGATGGCGACGGCCAGGTAGGCCAGGAAGCCGTAGCTCAGGAAGACCTGCCCGAACCAGCCCAGGTCGGCGGCGAAGGGCAGGCTCCGGCTGAACACGGAGCTGGTGGCGGACAGGGCGATGCTGGGCACGGCGCTGCCGGTGAGCTTGATGAGGCTGCCGCCGAAGAAGTTGCCGAAGCCCACGCCGAAGGTGGTCATGGCCAGACCGGTGACGTTCTGGTTGGCCCGCAGGGTGACGGTGAGGAAGCAGTACAGCAGCCCCATCAGCAGACTGCCGGCCAGGCAGCTCAGCAGGGGGATCAGCAGGGCCAGGGCCGGGACCACGTCGCCGCCGCAGCTCTGCTCATAGAGGAAGGCCCCGATGACGCCGCTGATGCCGCCCACGTACATGATGCCCGGAATGCCCAGGTTCAGGTTGCCGCTCTTTTCGGTGAGGGTCTCGCCCGTGGCGCCGAAGAGCAGAGGGATACCCTGCACCACCGCCCGGGGGATAAAGGATGCAAAATCAAACATGAGCTTTCCCCTTGCCTCCTTCTGTAGGGCGCTCCGACCCCGGCGCGCCGTAGTCCGCCTCGCTCCGGAAATGGAGCTGATAGTTGATGAAAAATTCGCTGCCGATGATGAAGAAGAGGATGACGCCGGTGAGGATGTCGCCGAAGGAGTGGTTCAGGCTGAACACGGTGCTGATCTCGTTGGCGCCCCGGCCCAGGAAGACCAGCAGGAAGCTGGCGAAGATCATGGCCAGGGGGTTGAACTTGGCCAGCCAGGAGACCATGACGGCGGTGAAGCCCCGGCCCCCGGCGATGGTGGTGGTGACGGTGTGGTCCGTGCCGCCCACCAGCAGCAGCCCCGCGACGCCGCAGAGTGCCCCGGACAGCAGCAGGGTACGGATGATGACCCGGTCCACCTTGATGCCCACATAGCGGGCGGTGCGCTCGCTTTCGCCCACCACGGCGATCTCATAGCCGTGCTTGGTGTAGTTCAGGTAGAGGAACATCAAAATGGTCAGCACCCCCACCACCAGGATGTTCAGCAGGTACTTGGAATCCCCGATCTGGGGCAGCCAGCCGGCCTGGGTGCTCTGGTTGATGATGCCGATGGTGCCCGAACCCTTGGGCACCTCCCAGACGATGACGAAATAGGCCACAAGCTGGGTCGCCACATAGTTCATCATCAGGGTGAACAGGGTCTCGTTGGTCTGGAACCTGGCCTTGAAGAAGGCGGGGATCACCGCCCAGATCGCCCCGGCCAGGATGCTGGCGGCGGACATGATGACGATCAGCAGCCAGTTGGGGACCCGGTCGGCCAGGAGGATCATGCAGGCGGCGCAGGCCAGGGCGCTGATGAGCACCTGTCCTTCCGCGCCGATGTTCCAGAAGCGCATCCGAAAGGCCGGGGTCACGGCCAGAGAGATGCACAGCAAAATCGCCAGATTCTGGCCCAGCACCCAGGCCTTGCGCGCCGTGCCGAAGGCCCCGGCGAACATGGTGGCGTAGATGCGCAGGGGGTCCTCGCCGGTCAGCAGCATGGTGACCAGGGCGCAGACCAGCAGCGCCAGCACGATGGCCGCGCCCCGGATGGCCCAGGCCCGATACCAGGGCAGCTCCTTCCGGCGGGAGATATGGAAATGTCTCTCCTTATTCATGGGCGTCTCCTCCCAGTTTCGTCATCATCATGCCCACGGCCCGCTTGCTGGTGGTCCGGCCGTCCACGATGCCGCTCACCTTTCCGCCGCAGAGCACCAGGATGCGGTCGCTCAGTTCCAGCAGCACGTCCAGGTCCTCGCCCACATAGATCACGGCCACGCCCTGTTCCTTCTGCCGGTTGATGAGGTCATAGATGGTGTGGCTGGCCCCGATGTCCAGGCCGCGCACGGCGTAGGCCGTCAGCAGTACCGTGGGGGCGGCGGCGATCTCCCGGCCCACCAGCACTTTCTGCACGTTGCCGCCGCTGAGGCGGCGGACCGGGATGCCCAGGCCGGGGGTGCTCACCGACAGCTCGCTGACCACCTGGGAGGCCAGGGTCCGGGGACTCTTGCGGTCCACAAAGGGACTGCGGCCCCGGCGGAAGGAGCGCAGCATCATGTTGTCCGTCAGGTCCATGCTGCCCACCAGGCCCATGCCCAGCCGGTCCTCCGGCACGAAGGAGAGCACTACTCCCCGCGCGGCGATGTCCAGCGGGTCCATGCCCAGCAGCTCCGCGCCGCCGCCGTCCGGCTCCAGATAGCGGATGGAGCCCCGCTCCACCGGCTGCAAGCCCGCGATGGCCTCCAGCAGTTCCTTCTGACCGCTGCCGGAGATGCCCGCCACGCCCAGGATCTCGCCGCTGTTGGCGGTGAAGCTCACATCCTCCAGCTTCAAAATGCCGTCCATGCTGCGGACCGTCAGGCCCTCCACCTGCAGCCGGGGTTTCGGGTCCTTCGGCTCCGGACGGCGGATGTTCAGGCTGACGGCGTGCCCCACCATCATGTTGGTCATCTCCTGGGCGTTGGTCTTCGCCGTCAGCATGTCGCCCACGAACTGCCCGTGGCGCAGCACCGCCACCCGGTCGGACAGGGCCTCCACCTCATGCATCTTGTGGGTGATGATGACAATGGCCTTGCCGTCGGCGCGCATATTCCGCAGCACGGCGAAGAGCTTGTCGGTCTCCTGGGGGGTCAGCACGGCGGTGGGCTCGTCCAGGATCAGGATATCCGCGCCCCGGTAGAGCACCTTCACGATCTCCACCGTCTGCTTCTGGGACACGGACATGTCATAGACCTTCTGGTCCGGGTCCACGTCGAAGCCGTAGGTCTCGCAGATGGCGCGCACCTTTTCGGCCACGGCCTTCCTGTCCAGCCGCCCCGGCTCGTGGAGGCCCAGGACGATGTTCTCCGCCGCCGTGAACACGTCCACCAGCTTGAAGTGCTGGTGGATCATGCCGATGCCCAGCTCAAAGGCGTCCCGGGGGGAGCGGATGACCACCTCCCGGCCGTCCACCAGGATCTTTCCGGCGTCGGGGAAGTAGATGCCGGAGAGCATGTTCATCAGCGTGGTCTTGCCGCTGCCGTTCTCGCCCAGCAGCGCCAGGATCTCACCCCGGTAGATGTCCAGCCAGACTTTGTCGTTGGCCAGGGTCGTGCCGAAGCGCTTGGTGATGTCCCGCATCTGTACTGCGGGGGTTTTCTCCTCCATATTTCCGTCCTCTCAATAAAAAAAAGTAAGTCGCCCGGCAAGGAAAAGCCTCGCAGAGTTTCGCGCCCGCAGGCGCGAAAAAAATTCAAATCCATTTTTGCCGGGGCTTTGCCTCGGCAAAAATACTTCTCGCGGAGCGCAAGCCCTCGCTTCAGAACCCAGCGCAGCGGTTCCGAAGCGAAACAACAAAAATACTGCATTGGGGGCAGCGACGGGTCGCTGCCCTCATGCAGCAAATGCTCAGGGACATCCCTCCCTGCTGGGAGGGACACCCATTATTGCCGGAAACGATCAGAACGCGGTATCCAGCAGCGTGATGCCGTCGATCTGCACGTCGAAGTAGGGGGCGCTCCGGAACTCGCTCTCATGGAAGTAACCGTCGGCAATGACCTCGGTGTCGCCGGTGTAGGCGGCGTCGGTGTCCACGTCGGCCATGTAGCTGCTCAGCTCCTCGCCGTCCACGGTGAAGGTATCCGTGGCGAAGACCTGGAGTTCCCCGGCCACCAGGGCGTCGGCAACCTCGGCCATCTTCTCCACGGTGCCCTCGGCGGCCACGGCCTCGTTCACGTCGGTGAGCTGGACGCTGCCGGTGGCGATGGTGCCGGTCCAGTCGGCGGGGATGTCCTCGCCGTTCAGCACGGCGTTGATGACGTATTCATAGTAAGGCGCCCAGTTGATGCGGCTGGAAACGATGAAGGTGTTGGGGCAGGCGTCCTGGGTGGAGCCGTTGTAGCTGACGTTGGGGATGCCGGCGGTCTCGCAGGCGGTGGGGGCGCCCATGGAGTCGGCGTGCTGGCTGATGAGCTTGCAGTCGTCGGCGATGAGCTTGTTGGCGGCCTCCTTCTCGGCGGTCTCGTCATACCAGGAGCCGGTGAAGGTCACTTCCATGGTGGCGCTGGGGCAGATGCTGCGGGCGCCCAGGAAGAAGCTGGTGTAGCCGCTCATGACCTCGGCGTAGGTGAACGCGCCGATGTAGCCGATCTTGGCGTCCTCGGCGGCGAAGTCGCCGGCCTCGATCATCTCGTTGAGCTTCATCCCGGCGGCGACGCCGGCCAGGAAACGGCCCTCATAGATGGAGGCGAAGGCGTTGTGATAGTTGGCCAGGCCCTCGGTGTGGGCGCGGGTGCCGGTGGCGTGGCAGAACTGCACCTCCGGGAACTCCTGGGCGGCCTGGATCATATAGGGCTCGTGGCCGAAGGAGTCGGCGAAGATGATGGTGCAGCCGGCGTCCACCATTTCGGCGGCGGCGTCGTAGCACTCCTGTCCCTCGGGGATGTTGGTGCGGTAGATGAACTGGTCCTCGGCAAAGCCCATGGCCGCGCAGGTCTCGCGGGCGGCGTTCAGGAAGTTCAGGTCATAGGTGGAGTTCTCATCGTGCAGGAAGATGAAGCCCACCTTCAGGTCCGCTTTGGGGTCGGTCTCGTCCACGGGGGTGGGCTCGTCCACGGGGGTGGGCTCGTCGTTCCCGGCGGGCTGCTGGGTCTCGGTCGCGGGGGTCTGCGCGCCGCAGCCCACCAGAAGGGCGGCCACCAGGCACAGCGCCAGCAGGATGCTCAGCGTCTTTTTCATGTTTGTCTGTTCCTCCTCATTCTTTTTCCGTCACGGAATGTAATGTATCTTCGGACAGACCGACCGATGGGGGCGGCCCGCTTTCCGACAAAAAATCAAAGGCTCCCGGTGAACACGATCTCATCGCCGTCCATCCGCGCAATCTGCGCCAGGCTCTCCACCCGGAGACCCCGGTCGCGCAGCGCGTCCCCGCCGCCCTGAAAGCGCTTTTCGATGGCGACGGCGGCCCCGGCCAGTCTGGCCCCGGCCTGGTCGGCCAGCCGCGCCAGCCCTTCCAGCGCCGCGCCGGAGGCAAGAAAATCGTCCACAAGGAGCACACAGTCCTCGGATGTGAGGTAATCCCGGCTGACCACCGCGTTGTAGTCCATGCCGTGGGTAAAGGAGTGGACCACCGTGCTGAGCACGGCCCCGTCCACGTTGCTGGTCCGATGCTTTTTGGCAAACACCATGGGCAAATCCATGGCCATGGCCGCAGAGGCGGCGATGGCAATGCCGCTGCTCTCGATGGTCAGGAGCTTGGTCACGCCGCAGTCTGCGAAGAGCCGGGCGATCTCCTCCCCCATGGCGCGCAGCAGCGCCGGGTCGATCCGCTGGTTGAGGAAAGAACCCACCTTCAGCACACCGCCGGGCAGGATCGTCCCTTCCCGCAGAATCATCTCCTCCATCAGCCGCATCGGCGTTTCCCTCCCACGCAAGCAGAAAAGCAGACCCCGCCCTCAGACGGGTCTGCCAGCACGTTTTGACCACCTTCACGCCTGTCGGCCAGCGAAAAAACGCAGACACCGATAGGAACTGTCTCCATGTTACCCGAAACGACAGGGCTTGTCAATCGCAAAGGGTGCTCCGCCGTCAAGTTTGGAGATAACATAGAAAGTCAACCGCCAAAATTGACGCCCCTCGTGAAATCGCACAAGCCCTATCCAAAACAACAGACCCCGCCGGGTCACTCCTCCATCTGCCGTCCCAGGAATCCGGCCACCATCTCCGCCAGCTTGCGCTCGGTCTCGCCGGGATTTGACCGCCCCTCCTGGGCCAGCAGGACCACGCAGCCCATCACGTCCCCGGCGCTGAGGATGGGCGCGGCCAGGGCCGCCTCCGGGCTGTCGGCGGCCTCCGTCACGGGCAGCGGCGCGGCCCCCTCCCCCTGGACGTAGACGCCCCGGTTCTCCATCACCCGCTCCAGCGCCGGACTGATGGGCTTGTCCAGCAGCTCCCGCCGCCGCCCCCCGGCGGCGGCGATCACCCCGTCCCGGTCACAGATGGCGCAGGTGGCCCCGATGGTCTTGTGCAGGCTCTCGCAGATCTCCCCGGCGAAGCCCTCCAGATCCCCCATGGGGGAGTATTTTTTAAAAATGACCTCGCCGTCCTTCTCGGTGTAAATCTCCAGCGGGTCGCCCTCACGGATCCTGAGCGTGCGGCGGATCTCCTTGGGAATCACGATCCGTCCCAGATCGTCGATGCGCCGCACGATTCCGGTTGCTTTCATCTTGCACATTCCTCCTGTATTTCTGCGGATTGTCGCATTTAGTATTTGCAGGAGGTTTTTTCTTATGCGGCGGAGGCGGGCCTTGCGGTTTGGGATGCAGATGCCGAAACGAATTGCCTGATCGGGTTCTTCCACGTTGACAATTTTTTCATTTTTAGTGTCCTGTTCAATTATCAAAACCTGCCGCTCGTGCAGGAGACACGCCCCCATGTTGGGAAGCTTCCTCCCCGAACAGCGCATAAGGAAAAAAAGACAAGCCCCCCATCTCTGCGCCGTGCTACGGCAGGGATGGGAGCGTTCTTTTTTCGCGGTTCGGATTCGGCTTCCGGCGTCAGGCCGGGCGCGCGGATCGCGCTCCGCTTGTTCAGCGCAGCTCAGCGCTTGAGCGCGGCCTTGTTTTCGTACATCCGATTGTCGGCGCGCTCGAAGACGGCGGCCACGCCGCTGTCGTCCCCGGCGCGGTATTCGGCCATGCCCACGGCGACGACCACCTTGCCGGCGCGCCGGTTTTCCGCCACCTGGGCCTGGATCTGGTCCAGCAGGGCGGCGCGGTTGGCGTAGTCCTCCCCTTGCAGCACCACGGCGAACTCGTCTCCGCCGATGCGGAACACGGGGCTGTGGCTCCAGACGCGGCAGATCAGGCTGGAGGCGCTGCGGATGTAGGCGTCCCCCTCCATGTGGCCCAGGCGGTCGTTGACCTCCTTCAGCCCGTTGACATCGCAGACCACCACGGCGAAGTCCCCCGCCGTTCCGGCGGAGATCTGCTGTTGCAGATTTTCCTCGTACTCTGTGAAAGCGGCCTTGTTCTTCACGCCGGTCATCTCGTCCCGGTAGGCTTTCTCGTTGGCGACGGAGAGCTTCTTTTCGATCTCCTGCTCCCGGCGCACCTCCTGGTCGATGTTCATGACGCCGATGATCAGGTGCTTGTTGTCCGTGGCCCAGATCACCGACAGGCGGGCGTACATGACGCCGGAGCCCACCAGCAGGCGGTAGGTGTGGGTGAGTATGTGCTTGCCCTGGAGCATCTGGATCATGTTGGCCTTGTTCAGCATCCGGTGGAAGGCGCCCCGGTCCTCCGGATGGATGACCCGGTCGATGTTCGCCAGAGACTCGGTGAAGAAATCGTCCCCGGCGGGGCGGACATCCAGACTCTTGTACACGTCCGTGGAAGAGAACTCGATGTAGTGGTCGTTCAGCATGTCCACATAGTAGATGGTGTCATACTGGTTGGCGAGGCTGGCCGCGATCTGGAAGAAGGTGGCGTTCTCCGCCAGGGTCTTCTTCATCGCGTTTTCCTTCTGGATCTCGTGGTCGATGTTCATCACGGCCATAATGAGGTGCTTGTGGTCGTTGGCCCAGAACACGGACATGCGGGTGTAGCTGCTGCCCTGGGCCATCAGCAGGCGGTAGGTCATGGTGAAGCTGCCGCTCTCCCGCAGCGCGCCCAGCATGGTCTGCTTGTCCAGTGCGTCGAAGACCCGCTCCCGGTCGGCGGGGTGGACGATCATGCTGACATTGCGCTGGGAGGTGCCGAAGAAGTCGCTGCCGGAGGGACGGATGTTGAACTCCTTATAGTCGTCCGTGGCCGTGAACTCGATGTAGGCGTCGGTCTCCGCGTCGATGTAGTAGATCATGCCGTACTGCCCGGCCAGACTCTCGGCGATCTGGGAGAAGACCAGATTTTTCTCCGAAATGGCCTTCAGCTCCTCCTGGCTTTTCACCTCGCCGTCGATGTTCTCCAGGGCGACGATGAGGTGATTGCCGTCGTCGGTGCGCACGGCCATGAGCCGGACATGGTGGGCCCCATCGGCCATGATCAGCCGGTACTCCAGCCGGAACTTCCGGCCCTGCTCCGTGGCGGCGATCATAAACGCTTTTTCGGAGATGTGCAGCACCTGCTCCAGATCCTCCGGGTGGATGACGCGCAGCACGTTCTGCCGGGTCTCGACGAAAAAGTCGCTCCCCTCAGAGGGCACGGCCAGCTCCTTGTAGTCGTTGCTGGAGGAGTATTCCACATAGTGGTTGGTGGCCAGATCGACGGAATAGATCGTGGCGTAGCGATTGGCCAGGGTCTTGGCAATGGCGTTGTAGGTCCGGGTGGCCTGCTCGGTGCGCACGGTCTCGTCCACGTTCAGCACGCCCAGGATCAGGGAGTCTTCCCCCTCGGCGGCGTCCCGCAGGATGCGCATGGTGTGGTAGACGGGCCTGCCGTCGATCATCAGGCGGTAGACGATGGAGACGGTGTCCCGCTCCCGGAACTGGCGCAGCAGGTTCTCCCGCGTGAGCGCGGCGGAAACCGTGTCCCAGTCCTCGTCGCAGACCACGGCGCGGATGTCCCGCTGGGCGTCGGCGAAGAAGTCTTCCCCGGAGGCGTGGAGCTCCAGCTTCTGGTAGCCCTGGTTGGTGGAGTAGCACTGATAGTTGCCCGTTTTCAGGTCGATGCAGTACACGCTGGAATAGTCGAACAGCAGGGTCATGGCCACACGCGCGATGACGGTGTTCATAGGTCTCCTCCTCAGGAATGGTCTGCTTTGTGCTGCCCGGCCTCCCAGATCAGCTCCTCCAGCGTCTGGTAGAGCTGCTCCGGCTCCACGGGCTTGGACAGGTGCGCGTTCATGCCCACCTGCAGCGAGCGCTGCACGTCCTCGTCAAAGGCGTTGGCCGTCAGGGCGATGATGGGGACGGTCTTCGCGTCGGGCCGGGCCAGGGCGCGGATGCGCTCGGCGGCCTCCAGCCCGTCCATCTCCGGCATTCGCACGTCCATCAAAATCGCGTCGTAATGCCCCACGGGGCTGGCGGCGAACTGTTCCAGGGCGATCCTGCCGTTCTCCGCCCGGTCCAGCGCGGCCCCGCGCAGTTCGACGACCTCCCGCAGGATCTCCGCGTTGATCTCGATGTCCTCCGCCAGCAGCAGACGGCGGCCGCGCAGCTCGGCGCGCTGCCGCGTGCCAGAAAATCTGAGCTGCTTGCGCCGGGCGATGCGCGCAAAGGACTCCAGGACGCCGGAGGCGAACAGCGGCTTGGACAGAAAGCCGTCCACCCCCGCAAGCAGCGCCTCGTCCATGATCTCGTCCCAGTTGAAGGCCGTCAGGATAATCACGGCGGTCTCCCCCTCATAGCGGCTGCGGATCTGCTCGGCCAGGGCCACGCCGTCCATCTCCGGCATCCGCCAGTCCAGGAGCACCAGCTGATAGGGCTGCTGCTTGGTGTGGGCCACGTCCAACATTTGCAGGGCCTCCGCCCCGCTGAGGCAGCGCTCCGCCCGGATGCCCACCTCGTCCAGCACGATGCAGGCGTGCTCGGCGGCCAGGGGCTCGTCGTCCACCACCAGCACCCGCAGCTCCCCGGGCCGGATCAGGCGCTCCGCACGTTCCGGGCCGCTGCTGTTTTTCAGCGTGAGGTACACCGTGAACTCTGTGCCCACGCCCTTCTCCGACTCCACGGAGATGCTGCCGTTCATCAGCTGCACGATGTTTTTCGTGATCGCCATGCCCAGGCCCGTGCTGCCGTATTTGCTGCTGCGGCCGCTGTCCTCCTGGGTGAAGGCGTCGAAGATCTTGGGCAGGAAGGCCTTGTCCATGCCGATGCCCGTGTCCTTCACGGAAAAGCGCAGCGTGGACTGGTTCGCGTAGCTCGCCGTCCGCTCCACGGTCAGCGTGACGCTGCCGGGGGCGTCGGTGAACTTGATGGCGTTGGAGAGGATGTTGATGAGCACCTGGCGGATCTTCAGGTCGTCGCCGATGTAGCTGTCGCTGACGCCGCCCAGCACGGCGCATTCGTAGCGCAGCCCCTTCTCCGCACACTGGGACATGACCATGGTGTTGATCTGCTCCAGCATGGCGCGGAAGGAAAACTCCTCCCGGCGCAGCGCCATGCGCCCGGATTCGATGCGGCTCATGTCCAGAATGTCGTTGATGAGGCCCAGCAGGTGGCGGGCGCTGTCGCCGATCTTTTCCAGATAGGCGCGGGTCTCGCCGTCCAGCGTCTCCCGCCGCAGCGCCAGGCTGTCCAGGCCGATGATGGCGTTCATGGGCGTGCGGATCTCGTGGCTCATGTTGGACAGAAAGGCGGTCTTGGCCCGGTTGGCCTGCTCCGCCGTGGCCAGCGCGTCGGCCAGGGCCGTGGCGCGCTCGCGCTCGGCGCGCAGCAGGTCGGTGATGTCGGATTTCAGCAGCAGATAGAACTGGGCCTCCCGGTCCACCAGATAGTAGGTGAAGCGCTTGTAAAACAGCTCGCCGCCGTACTCGCAGGTCACGTCCACGGTATAGGTGTCGTCCTCGGCCAGCTTTTTCACCACCGTCTCCGCCGACAGGGCCGCCTCCAGCTCGGCCCGGTCGTGGACCGACGCGGCTGCGGCGGGGATGACCTGGTCGCGGATGTAGGCGGAGTAGACGCCGTCGCGCTGCCGGGGGAAGATGTTGCCCCGCCGGATGTTGGCCGGGTCCCCGATGACCACGCCGTAGCGGTCGCCCACGATGTAGGAGACCATGTCGTACTGCTGGGCCAGCACCCGCTGGTTGAGCACCTCCGTCACCTTTTCGGTGTTGCACTCCGTCTCCACGCCGAAGGCGATCACGTCGCCGCTGACCGGGTCGATGGCGGCGGAGCCGGAGAATTTGACAAAGCACTGTCTCCCGGAGTGGCGGCGGCAATAGCCCACAAACACGGCGGGGCCTTCGCCCTTGTAATAGCGCTCCACCAGCCGCTCCAGCCGGAACAGCTCGGCATAGCGCTCCCGGTCCCCCGGCGCCAGAAAGCTCTCGGCGCGGACGCGGGCGCTCTCCACGATGGAGCCTCCCGCATAGTCGCAGGGGTAGAGGTCCCGGCCCCGGGCCTCCTCGAGCACGCCGGTGCTGATGTTGCTGCGGAACACGGTGAGGCTGTCGTCGGCAATGGCGTTGAACTGGGCCAGCATCCCCTCGTACACCCTGGCGCGGCGGTGCAGCTCCTCCTGGAGCTCGTGCTTCTCGGTGATGTCGCTGATGAACACATAGTACACGTCGCCATAGCCGGGCAGATGGGCAAAGTGGCCGTAGTCGTCCACCCAGCGGACGGCCCCGTCCCGGCGCTGGATGCGGTATTCCACATAGTCCAGGTTGCCGTTGTCCGGGTCGGCGATCTGCTCGTCGATGGAGGACTGGATCTTCTCGTAATCCTCCGGGTGGACCAGCCCCCGGAAGGTGAAGCCGGTGAGGACGCGGAACTGTTCCTCCGTCTCGCAGCCGAACAGCCGAAGGCAGACCTGGTTCACATAGATCAGCCTCTGGCTCTCGTCGGCCAGGTACACGAAGAAGCCGCCCGGCACCTGCTCGGCCATCCAGCGCATGGCCGGCAGCAGCATCTCCTCCCCCAGCGCAGTGGGGGCGCGACTGTCTTCACTCATCGTGGCCCACATCCTTTCCCCGACAGGTTTCTGTGTCCGTTTTTTGTTTACATATAATAATCGAGTATAACACCCGCCCTGTGGGTTTTCAAGCATTCCCGTGGTTTTTTCAGGGGCAAAACCCGCTCTTTTTCAGAAGGGCGGCGGGGAGGAATCAGGGAACGAGGTTCCGGGTCCAATCCCCGGTCGGGAAACAGAAAAACGAAAGCGGCCTGTCTCGTGAAGTGTACAGCGCCGCTGTCCGCCGGGCATTGACTTTCGTCACAATTACCAATATAATGGCGAAAGTATCATGGCGAAAGCGGCGGGTGCAGCTGCCGGGACTGTGAAGGCCGCGGCGGCACAAGCCCTGCCCTTTTCAGAGAAAACAAGGAAGCCGATTTTGTACACGGAGGGTGATCGCATGATGTGTCGAGGGAAACGGGGGAGAGTCCGACTGGCGTTTTGGCTTTGCGTGGTTCTCCTCGCCGGAGCGCTTGCGCCCACGGTGGCGTTCGGGGCGCATTCCGGGGACAGCCGGGTGCGGGTCGGATACTATGAAAATGAAGTTTTCCAGGAAGGGGCCCAGGAGGGCGCGGTCAAAACCGGGTATGCCTATGAGTACTATCAGAAGATATCGGAGTACACCGGCTGGAAATACGAGTATGTGTACGGCGCCTTCGGCGACCTGTACCAGATGCTGCTCAGGGGGGAGATCGACCTGCTGGCCGGGCTGGCCTGGCGGGAAGACCGGGAGGCCAGCATCGGATATCCCGACGCGCCCATGGGCAACGAGCGGCTCAACCTGATCGCACATGATACGGACACGGCCCTCACCACCGATCCGGCCACCCTGAACGGCAGGAGGATCGGCGTGCTGGACAGCGCCATGGCCCCCGTCCTGCAGGCGTTTCTGCAAAACCACGGCGTTCAGGCGGAGGTCCTCCTGTTCCGGGATTACGCGCCGCTCTTTGCGGCCTTTGACAGCCAGGAGATCGACGTGCTGGCCGCCGAGGGAGACGGGGCCTACGGTCGGGCGCACGCGGAGCTGCTGTACTCGTTCGGCGAATCGGATTATTATCTCTGCGTCAGCAAGTCCAGGCCGGAGCTTCTGGCCGCGCTCAACGCGGCGCAGACGGAGCTTGGCGTCAACGAGCCCAATTACATCCATTCTCTGCGCAGCAAATACTATTCGGTCAGCATGTTCAGCCGGGCCCTGTCGGCGGCGGAACAGCAGTGGCTTTCGGCGCACACGGAGCTTCGCGTGGGGTATCTGAACCATTACCTCCCCTACAGCGGCACCGACGCCTCCGGGGAGGCCACGGGCCTGATTCGGGACATCGTTCCCCGCATATGGGAAAAGCTCGCCCTTGGGGAACTCGACATCTCTTATGTGGGCTTTGACAGCTATGATGAGATGATCGCCGCGCTGAACGCCGGTGAGATCGAGACGGCCTTCCCGGTGGGCGGCGGTATGTATTATTCCGAGGAAAGCGGCATTTTCCAGTCCACTCCCATCGTGTCCGCCGCCACCGAGCTGGTCCACAAAGGGGAATATACGGAGGATACGATCGCGCATTTCGCGGTCAACGAGAACAACGGGATGCAGTATTACTTTGTTCTGACCTATTATCCCGACGCGCAAATCACCTTCTATCCCTCCATCGACGCCTGCCTGAAAGCGGTCAGCGACGGCGCAGTCGGCTGCACCACGCTCAACGGCCTCAGAGCCAACGATATTCTGCGAAACAGCCGCTACAACGACCTGTCTCTGCTCCAGACGACCCACAATGACGACCGGTGCTTCGGCGTCCAGATCGGCAACGCGGGCCTGCTGCGGCTGCTCAACTGCGGGATCAGCGTGCTGGGCGCGGACTATGCCCAGAATCTGGCGTTCCGCTATACCGATCAGCTCTACAGCTATTCCCTGGGGGATATGATCCGGGAACACATGGCGCTCTTCGCCGGGATCATCCTGGCGGCGGCGGCGCTGGTCATCCTGTTCCTGGCCCGGGACCGGACGCGGTCGAAACGGGAACTGACCAACAAGGAGAACGCCCGCAGGGAGCTGGAAAAAGCCAGTGCGGAGCTGGCGGAGAGCCAGCAGGCCAAGCAGCGGGAGCTGGAGGAGCGCCTGGCCCTGCAGGGAGAGCTCCTGGAGCAGCAGCTGAGCCGGGAGCAGCAGGACAAGATGATCACGGCCCTGGCTTCGGACTATCGCTGCGTCTACCACGTGGACCTGGACCACAACGACGCCGTCTGCTACCGCGCCGACCCCAACGACCACGAACAGACGCCGGAGGGCGTGCATTTCCCGTACTATGAGCGCTTCGCCTGGTACGCGAACCACTGCGTGGCGGAAAGCTACCGGGAAGGCTTCCTCCGCTTTATCGACCCGGATACCGTGCGCGCAGCGCTGGCCAGTGAGCTGATCATCGCCTATCGGTATCTGGCGCAGCGGGATGGAAAGGAATACTATGAGATGATCCGCATGGCCGGCGTGCGGCACGCGGAGGATCGGGACGACCACATCGTACACGCGGTGGGGCTGGGGCTGACGGTCATCGACACCGAAATGCGGGAGGCCATGGAGAAGAGCCGGGCGCTGGTGGAGGCGCTGAACGCGGCGGAGCAGGCCAACCGGGCCAAGACGGCCTTCCTGTCCAATATGAGCCATGAGATCCGCACGCCGATGAACGCGATCATCGGGCTGGACAGCCTGGCGCTGCGCAACGATGCGCTCCCGGAAGAGACGCGGGAGTATCTGGAAAAAATCGGCGGAAGCGCACGGCACCTGCTGGGCCTGATCAACGACATCCTGGACATGAGCCGGATCGAGTCGGGCCGCCTTGTGATCCGCAAGGAAGCGTTTTCCTTCAGCGGAATGCTGGAGCAGATCAATACCATGGTCATGTCCCAATGCGGGGAAAAGGGTCTGACATACGAATGCCGGATCATCGGCGGCGTCAGCGATTCCTACATCGGGGACGACATGAAGCTCAAGCAGGTACTCATCAACATCCTCTCCAACGCCATCAAATTCACGAATGCGCCGGGCAGCGTGACGCTGACGGTGGAGCGCACGGCCAGCTATGAGACCCAATCGACCCTCCGCTTCTCGGTCCGGGACACGGGCATCGGGATGGACCCGGCGTTTATCCCGAAGATCTTCGACGCCTTCACCCAGGAGGACAGCAGCCGGAACAACAAATACGGCAGCACGGGCCTGGGCATGGCCATCACCAAAAACATCGTCGAGCTGATGAACGGGACGATCTCCGTCCAGTCGGAGAAGGGCGTGGGCAGCGAGTTCACCGTCGTGGTCACGCTGACCAACTGCGAGCACCAGGGCGCCGGGGCGCGCCTGATGAAGCCCGGAGATCTGCGCATCCTGGTGGTGGACGACGACGCGATCGACGCCGAGCACGCCCGGATCGTGCTGGACGAGGCCGGCATCCAGGCGGACACCTGTTTCAGCGGAGAGGAAGCGCTGCAAATGCTGGAGGTCCGGCACACCAAGCATGAGCCGTATCATCTGGTGCTGCTGGACTGGAAAATGCCGGAGATGGACGGTCTGGAAGTGGCGCAGGAGATTCGGAAACGCTACGACAAGGAGACCACGGTCATCATCCTGACCGCTTTCAGCTGGGATGAGATCATGGACGAGGCCCTGCACGCGGGGGTGGACAGCTTTCTGGCAAAGCCCCTGTTCTCCTCCCATGTGATCGATGAATTCGAGCGCATCGCCCGGAAAAACAACATGAGCCTCTACAAAGAAAAGAAACGGGCGGAACTGAAGGGCAGACGGATTTTGCTGGCGGAGGACATCATGATCAACGCGGAGATCATGAAGCAGATCCTCCAGATGCGGGAAGCGGAGATCGATCACGCCGAAAACGGCGCAATCGTGTTGCAGATGTTCCGGGAGAGCGCGATCGGTCAGTATGACGCGATCCTGATGGATGTCCGTATGCCGGAGATGGACGGTCTGGAAGCCACGGCCGCCATCCGGGCCCTGGACAGGCCGGACGCGAAGACGGTCCCGATCATCGCCCTGACGGCCAATGCCTTTGACGAGGATGTGCAGCGCTCGCTGCAGGTGGGCATGAACGCCCATTTGTCCAAGCCGGTGGAGCCGGAGCGGCTGTTTGAGACGCTGGAGGAACTCATCTGGGAAGCCGATCAGAAAAAAACGGTTCGAGCTTAAACGGGGCCGGACGAGCCCGCGCCTGAGTGCGCCCCAAATCCGGATGTTTTGCGCGGAGTGTTCTGATTCCCGCCGTCGCGCCTGGCGCGACGGCGGGAATCGGTTTTTGACAGCTTTTTCCCGCATCGCCGGGGGCGCGGGGCAAGTTTCCGCTCCCCCTCTCATATACTCTGCCTGAGTTTGAGTGTATGGAGTTGGTGTGCGTGAAGCCGGACATTTCCCAGCGCGTTCGGGCGCTGGCGGAGTACATCATCGAGACCGGCGGGACCGTCCGGGCGGCGGGAGAGCGCTTCGGCGTCAGCAAGAGTACGGTACACAAAGACCTGACCGAGCGGCTGGAACAGCTGGACCGGGCGGCCTGGCTGCGGGTGCAGGGGGTGCTGGAGCGCAACAAGGCCGAGCGCCATCTGCGCGGCGGCGCGGCCACCCGGGCGAAATACCGGGGCGGGGCCTGAGGGGGACCGGGGCGGTGCAGCGCCGCCGCTTGACTTTCCCGCCCCGGTAGAGTATAAATAGTATTTGCATTCCAGAACAAACCAAATCGACACAAATACAAACGAGGCGGCGCTCGCGCCCGCCGGGATGGAGGATGAACAATGGGAAACGCTGCGATTGTCGGCATCAACTGGGGCGACGAGGGCAAGGGCCGGATGGTGGACCTGCTGGCGCAGGACTATGACGTGGTGGTCCGCTATCAGGGCGGCGGCAACGCCGGACATACCGTGGAGAACGAGCGCGGCAAATTCGCCCTGCACCTGCTGCCCTCCGGCATTTTCCGGCCGGGCGTGAGGAACGTGCTGGGCAACGGCGTGGCCCTGGACCCGGAAAACCTGTGGAAGGAGATCGAGGACCTGCGCGCCAGCGGCGTCCCCATCGGGCCGGAGAACCTCTCCATCAGCGACCGGGCCAGTCTGCTGCTGCCCTGGCACCGGCGGCTGGACGGGCTGGAGGAGGGCCGCCTGGGCGACAGGCGCTACGGCTCCACCCGGCAGGGCATCGCCCCCTTCTATTCCGACAAATTCCAGAAAAAGACCGTGCTGGCCGGGGAGCTGTTTTACCCGGAGCGGCTGCGCCGGCACCTGACGGAGCTGCTGGAGTGGAAAAACCTGACGCTGACCGGGGTCTACGGCGCCCAGCCGGAGGACCTGGAGGCGCTGCTGGCCTGGATCGAGGACTACGGGGCCAAGCTGCGCCCCTTCGTCCGGGACACCGGCGCGCTGCTGCGCCAGGCCCAGGCGGCGGGCAAGTCCATCCTCTTTGAGGCCCAGCTGGGGGCTCTGCGGGACATCGACTTCGGCATCCACCCATACACCACCTCCAGCAACGTCATCGCGGCCTACGCCCCGGTGGGCAGCGGCCTGCCCGGCGCGAAGCTGGACCAGGTGGTGGGCGTGGTGAAAGCCTATTCCACCTGCGTGGGCGAGGGGCCCTTCGTCACCGAATGGAGCGGCCCGGAGGCCGAGCGGCTGCGGGCCGAGGGCCACGAGTACGGGGCCAAGACCGGGCGGCCCCGCCGGGTGGGGGCCCTGGACCTGGTGGCCACCCGCTACGGGGTGCAGCTCCAGGCGGCCACGGCCCTGGCCCTGACCAAGCTGGACGTGCTGAGCTATCTGGACGAGATCCCGGTCTGCGTGAAATACCTGGTGGACGGCCGGGAGACCGAGGACTTCCCCTTCCCTGCCGCCCTGGACGCGGCGCAGCCGGTCTGCGTCACCGTGCCCGGCTGGAAGCAGGACATCCGGGATGTGCGCCGCTGGGAGGACCTGCCCCAGGCCGCCCGGGACTATGTGCTCCTGGTGGAGCGGGCCGTGGGCTGCCCCATCCGCTACGTCTCCGTGGGCCCGGAGCGGGACAGCATCATCCTGCGCTGAGGGGGTTGGGGCCATGTACGAGCGCTATGCGTCCCCGCTGTCCTCCCGCTACGCCTCCGACGAGATGCTCTCCCTGTTCTCCCAGCGCCGCCGGATCGAGACCTGGCGGCGGCTCTGGGTGGAGCTGGCCAGGGCCGAGATGGAGCTGGGCCTGCCCATCACCCCGGCCCAGGTGGCCCAGCTGGAGGCCAATATCACAAACATCGACTTTGACGCCGCCCGCCGACGGGAGCGGGAGGTGCGCCATGACGTGATGGCCCACGTCTACGCCTTCGGCCTGGCCGCCCCCTCCGCCGCCGGGATCCTGCACCTGGGGGCCACCAGCTGCTACGTCACCGACAACGCGGACCTGATCCTCTACCGGGAGGGGCTGCGGCTGCTGCGCGCCTCCCTGACGGCGCTGCTGCGGAACCTGGCGGCGTTTGCCGAGCGCTGGAAGGCCCTGCCCACCCTGGGCTACACCCACTACCAGCCCGCCCAGCCCGTCACCGTGGGCAAGCGGGCGACGCTGTGGCTCCAGGACTTCGCCTCCGACCTGGAGGAGCTGGACGCCCTGCTGGACGGGATGAAGTTCCTGGGCTGCCGGGGCACCACCGGCACCGAGGCCAGCTTCCTGGAGCTTTTCGCCGGAGAGGAAGACAAGATCGACGAGCTGAACCAGCGCCTCTGCAAAGCCTTCGGCTTTGACCGCTGCTTTGCCGTCTGCGGCCAGACCTATCCCCGGAAGCTGGACAGCCGCATCCTGAACTGCCTCAGCTCCATTGCCCAGAGCGCCCACCGCATGGCCAGCGACCTGCGGCTGCTCCAACACGACCGCCAGATCGAGGAACCCTTCGAGACCCAGCAGATCGGCTCCTCCGCCATGGCCTACAAGCGCAACCCCATGCGCTGCGAGCGCATCTGCGCCTTATCCCGCTATCTGATGGCCGACGCCATGAACGCCCCCATGACCGCCGCGGGCCAGTGGATGGAGCGCACGCTGGACGACAGCGCCAACCGCCGGATCAGTCTGCCGGAGGGCTTCCTCTGCGCCGACGCGGTGCTGCGCCTGTGCCGGAATGTGACGGCGGGCCTGGTGGTGAACGAGACCATGATCGACCGGGCCCTGCGGGACTATCTGCCCTTCCTGGCCACGGAGAACCTGATGATGGAGGCCGCCAAGCGCGGCGGCGACCGCCAGCAGCTCCACGAGCTGATCCGCCAGTGTTCCATGGAGGCCGCCGCCAAAGTCAAGCGCGGGGAGGAAAACGACCTGCTGGACCGGCTGGCCGCCTGTCCCGCCTTCGGCCTGAGCCGGGGGGAGCTGGAAGCCCTGCTGGAGCCGGCGCGCTACATCGGCCGGAGCGTGCAGCAGGTGGAGGCCTACCTGCGGGAGCTGGCCACGGTGCTGGAGTCGGCGGAGGACAGCCCGGAGGCGGAGATCACGGTGTAAGGGTCCGGTTTAACAAGAATCACGGCATGAGGCAGGAAAGGGCCAAACCCTTCCCTGCCTCATGCCGTCCCATGCGCGCCCGCTCCCCGCAAGGGTTCCGGGCCCAGCCACCGCCGCCCGGCCTTGACAAATCCCACGCGCTGGCATATACTTGCCCCAACGGCAATGAGGGGCAGGAGTAGCCCGGTTTCCGACGCACAGAGAGGACGCGGCTGGTGGAAGCGTCCGGGCGGGACCGGGGGAAGGTGGGCCCGGAGCCGCGGGGGTGAAGCGCAGTAGTCCCCGCCGTCTCACCGGCGTGAACGGTGTTGGAGTGTCCCCCCGTGGAGGGGGGAAATTCAGGTGGTACCGCGGAAAGTTTTGGCAACTTCTCGCCCTGAAGCATTTTCATCATGTGGACGAAAAATGCTTCAGGGCGTTTTTCGTCGGAAGGAGAGGTATGTTATGAAAGAACTCCCGAAGGTCTACGAGCCCCAGGCCGTAGAGCAAAAGATCTACGCGTTCTGGGAACAAGGCAACTACTTCCACGCGGAGGTGGACCGCAGCAAGAAGAAAAAGCCCTTTTCCATCGTCATGCCCCCTCCCAACGTCACCGGCCAGCTCCACATGGGCCACGCCCTGGACTGCACGCTCCAGGACATCCTGACCCGCTACAAGCGGATGCAGGGCTACAGCGCCCTCTGGATGCCGGGGACGGACCACGCCGGCATCGCCACCCAGATCAAGGTGGAGGAGGAGCTGCGGAAAAACGAGGGTCTGAGCCGCTACGACCTGGGCCGGGACAGGTTCCTGGAGCGGGTCTGGGCCTGGAAGGAGAAGTACGGCAGCCGCATCGTCCAGCAGCAAAAGCGCATGGGCGTCTCCTGCGACTGGGAGCGCTCGCGCTTCACGATGGACGAGGGCTGCTCCCGCGCCGTGCGGGAGACCTTCTGCAAGCTGTATGAAAAGGGCCTGATCTACAAGGGCAGCCGCATCATCAACTGGTGCCCCCACTGCCTGACCGCCCTGAGCGACGCGGAGGTGGAGTACGCGGACAAGCCCGGCCACCTCTGGTATATCCGTTATCCCCTGGCCGACGGCAGCGGGGACATCGTCGTGGCCACCACCCGGCCGGAAACCATGCTGGGCGACACCGGCGTGGCCGTGAACCCGGAGGACCCCACACAGAAGGACAAGATCGGCAAGACCTGCATCCTGCCCCTGGTGGGCCGGGAGATCCCCATCGTCGGGGACGAATACTGCGAGATCGGCTTCGGCACCGGCGCGGTGAAGATGACCCCCGCCCACGACCCCAACGACTTCGAGGTGGGCCTGCGGCACAAGCTGGAAGTCATCCGCGTCATCGCCGACGACGGGACCATCAACGAAAACGGCGGGGCCTACGAGGGGCTGGACCGCTATGCCTGCCGCAAACAGATCGTGGCGGACCTGGAGACCCAGGGCTATCTGGTGAAGACGGAGCCCTACAGCCACAACGTGGGCACCTGCTACCGCTGCCACAACGACGTGGAGCCGCTGATCTCCGCCCAGTGGTTCGTGAAAATGGCCCCCCTGGCCAAAGAGGCCCTGCGCGTGGTGAACGACGGGACCATCCGCTTCGTGCCGGAGCGCTTTGCCAAGACCTACACCAACTGGATGGAGAACGTCCACGACTGGTGCATCTCCCGCCAGCTCTGGTGGGGCCACCAGATCCCCGCCTGGTACTGCGACGACTGCGGCCACATCAACGTGGGCCGGGAAGACCCGACAAAATGCGAAAAATGCGGCTGCACCCGCCTGACGCGGGAGGAGGACGTGCTGGACACCTGGTTTAGCTCCGCCCTCTGGCCCTTCTCCACCCTGGGCTGGCCGGACAAAACCCCGGCGCTGGACTACTGGTACCCCACCAGCGTGATGGTGACGGGATACGACATCATCTTCTTCTGGGTGGCCCGGATGATTTTCTCCGGCATGGAGCAGATGCGCGCCCAGCCCTTCGACACGGTGCTGATCCACGGCCTGGTGCGCGACAGCCAGGGGCGCAAGATGAGCAAATCCCTGGGCAACGGCATCGACCCGCTGGACATGGTGGAAAAGTACGGCGCGGACGCCCTGCGCTTCAACCTGGTCACCGGCAACAGCCCCGGCAACGACATGCGCTTTTATGAAGAGAAGTGCGAGGCCATGCGCAACTTCTGCAACAAGATCTGGAACGCCAGCCGCTTCGTGATGATGAACCTGACGGTGACCGACGACTCCCTGCCGGAGCAGCTGGAGCTGGAGGACAAGTGGATCCTCAGCCGCTTCAACGACACCGTGCGCGCCGTGGGCGAGAACCTGGAGAAGTATGAGCTGGGCGTGGCAGCCGGAAAGATCTATGACTTCATCTGGGACAACTACTGCGACTGGTATATCGAGCTGACCAAGCCCCGGCTGAATGGGGACGACCCGGCGGCGAAGGAGGCAGCGGAGCGTGTGCTGCTCCATGTGCTGCACGGCATTCTGCGCTTGCTGCACCCCTTCATGCCCTTCATCACCGAGGAGATCTACCAGGCCCTGCCCCACACCGGCGAGGCCCTGATCGTGGAGGCCTACCCGGTCTATGACCCGGCCCTGGCCTTCCCCGGCGAGGCGGCGGACTTCGAGCTGGTGATGGAGGCCATCCGCGCCGTCCGCGCCCGGCGGGCGGAGATGAACGTGCCCCCCAGCCGCAAGAGCCACCTGATCATCGCCACGGACCGCCCGGCGGCCTTTGAGCTGGGCCAGGCCTATATCCGCAAGCTGGCCTATGCCGAGGCCGTCAGCGTCCGCACCGAGGCCCCGGAGGACACCGGGGGCATGGTCAGCGTGGTCACCGGCAACGCCCGGATGTTCATGCCCATGGCGGACCTGGTGGACCTGGAGGCCGAGCGCGCCCGGCTGGGGAAGGCCCTGGCCAACGCCGAAAAGGGGCTCCAGGCCCAGCACGCCAAGCTGGCCAACCCCAACTTCGTCTCCCGCGCCCCGGAAAAGGTGGTCAACGCGGAGCGGGAAAAGCAGGCCAATCTGGAAGCCCTCATCGCCAACCTGAAAGAGAGCCTGGCCCGTCTGGGCTGAGCATGGTTCCGGCGGAGCGGTTCGGCAAAGCGCCGAATCGTTCCGCCGGTTTTTATCAATTGTTACGAAAAATCGAGTTTTTCTGCATTATTTGTCCAATTTGCACGGCGGTGGCCTTGATTTTCCAGACTGAATTTATATACTATAGTCAAACAGACCGCTGAGCGCGGTGAACAAGAAAGGAGCATGAGAGATGAAACTGAGAACCCTGGCCCTGCTGCTGGCCTTCTGCCTGCTGCTGGGCTCCGTTCCGGCCCTGGCCAACAACAACTGGAACGACAACTGGAACGAGAACAATGAGCCGGACGCGGAATACCTGGAGGGCGTGGGCTGGGACGCCGCCGTGACCGGGGCGGACGTGGCGGCCATGAACCCCGGCGACGACGACTGGTTCCGCCGCTCCGCCCTGCCCGCATACGCGGCCAATCTCTACGCCGCGCTGCTGCTGGGCTCTGACACCGGCAGCTACGGCAATCTGCTGATCCGGGACCGGAACTTCCGCCTGGCCGCCAGCAACAACCCGCCGACGGTGGGCCAGACGGTGGAGGAAGTGGTCGAGACCGCCTACGCCGACCCCGCCTTTTACGGGGAGGCGCTCATCGCCCCGCCGGTGACGGTGGAGGCCCTGCTGTCGGAGCAGAACACCCAGATCGACCCCGGCATTGCGGACAAGTCCATCCGCTACGGCAACCTGGTCCTGGGCGACCTGGTCCGCACCAGCAGCTTCAACGGCATCCTGGTATGCAAGGTGACCAAGTCCGACAACCCCAACTATGAGACGGACGTGGCCGAAGCCCGGGAGCGCATCCTGGAGAGCTATCACGCCTTTGACCGGGACCACCCGGAGGTCTTCTGGCTCAGCGGCAAGGCCAAGCTGCGCACCGTCACCGTCAGCGCCAAGGTGGGCGGCAAGACGGTAAAGACCTCCTACCTCTTCTTCGTCCTGGCGGACAACGCGGGCTTCTCCCTCCGCTCCGAGGACTACGCCAGCGGCGCGCGCATCGCCGACGCGGCCAAAGTCCGGGATCAGGCGGCGGCGGAGATCCTGGCCGATCTGAAGGACAAGGACACCCTGGAGCAGATCAAAGCCCTCAACACCTGGCTCACCATCCACAACGAGTACAACACCACCCCCGACCTGAGCACCATCGGCTATGCCCCCCACCGCTGCCTCAGCGCTCTGACGGGCAGCGTCGGGGAAAACGGCCCGGTCTGCGACGGCTACTCCCGGGCCTTCAAGCTGCTCTGCGACCGGCTGGGCATCCCCTGCCTGCTGGAAAACGGCTTTGCCCGCAGCAGCGCCGAACACGAGGGTGAATACCACATGTGGAACGCCGTGAAAATGCCGGACGGCAACTGGTACGGCGTGGACGTGACCTGGGACGACCCCAAGGTCCCCGGCGTCAGCGGAGCCGTCAGCGGGAAGGAGAACGAGGACTTCCTGCTGGTGGGCAACGAGACCGAGATCCACGGCCTGCGCTTTGAGGTCTCCCACAAGCCCAACAACCAGCTCACCGGCACCCTGGCCCTGGACGGCACCTACCTGAGCCCCAGCGCCTACGCCGGAGCCGTGGCCCTGCCCTTCTCCGACGTGAGCGCCACGGACTGGTTCTATCCCTATGTGGAGTTCATCTATGAGGCGGGCATCATGAACGGCACCGGGGACGGCGCGTTCTCCCCCAGGGCCACCACCACCCGCGCCCAGTTGGTGACCATGCTCTACCGGCTGGAGGGTTCCCCCGAAGTGTCCGACGCCGCCGCCTTTGACGACGTGCCCGCGGACGCCTGGTACGCCGCCCCCGTGGCCTGGGCCAACGCCAAGGGCATCGTCACCGGCTACGGCGACGGCAGCTTCGGCCCCGGCAACGCTCTGACGCGGGAGCAGCTGGCCCTGATGCTCTGGCGCTACGCCGAAAAGCCGGAGGGCGCAGGCGAGCTGCGTTCGTTTGCCGACGCGGACAAGGTGGACGCCTGGGCCGCGGACGCCCTGCGCTGGTGCGTGGGCAAGGGCGTCATCACCGGCAAGGGCGGCGGCGTCCTGGACCCCCTGGGCGTGGCCACCCGTGCGGAGATCGCCACCATGCTCATGCGCTTCATGCAGCTGGAGGGCTGAGCGGCGCGGCACACACCGCGTTCCATCCATACGAATCGAGCAAGACGGCTCCGCTTCGCAGCGGAGCCGTCAGTCTTTTCAAAGCGTCCTGCACGCCGCGCCCCTGTCCGGCGCAGCGTGCAGGACTTTGTCTATGGTCTTTCACCGGGGGACACAGCCGCCCGGCTTTTCCCGTCAAATTCCCGAAATGATTCGACTCGGGCCTTGATTTTTTAGAGACATACTATATAATTGGATTATATTTCCAGGTATGAAAAAGGCAGGAAGCCTATGGGCGGGAAAAGCTGTGGATTCTGCGTGGACAAAACAGAAAAGTGTTTCGAAAGGAGAAAGGAGAAAAGACATGAAGCAAAAAGCCCTGTCTCTGCTGCTCGCACTGTGCCTTCTGTACAGCGGCGTCCCCGTCCAGGCCTCCGACAGTCTGAGCGGGGAGCAGATTCCGCAGGTTTCAGGTCTCCCCGACAGTGGCGGGCAGGACGATCCGGTGGGGATCGGCTGGTCCGAAGAAGTGCTCCACATGGAGCCGGACGGCGACTTGTCCGGCGAAAGCTGGGTTCAGCACGCCGATCTGCCACCCTACGCGATGCATCTGTACAATGCCCTGATGCTGGGCTCGGACCCCTCCGGCCCGAACGAGTATCTGGGGGATGACGCCCTGTACACGCTGGCCGACACGCATGCATCCCCGGCACCCGATCAGACCCTGGACAGTGTGGAGGAGTTCCTCTACACCGACCCGCTCTTCCTCAGCGGCCGGACGCAGGAGTTCCCGCTGGCAGAGGCGGCGCTGCTGGAGGAATCTCACTTCGTGATGGACCCCACCATTTCGGAAAAGTCCATCCGTTTCTCGAATCTGGTGGAAGGCGACACCGTGCGGACCAGCGTCTTCAACGGCGTGCTGATCTGCAAGATTCAGAAACTGGGCAACGACAACTTTGACGCAGAGCTCCAGACCGCCCGTGAGTGGATCGTGGAGACCTATCGCGCCTTCGATCGGGACCACCCGGAGGTCTTCTGGCTGGGCGCGGACGCCAAGGTGCGCGTCGTGACGGTGACCCTGAGAAAGGGGGAGGAGGTGAAGCAGAGTGCCTATCTCTTCCTCGTGCTGGCGGACGAGAAAGGCTTCACCCTGCGTGCCCCGGATTACAACAGCGCCGAGAAAATCGCTGCGGACGTGAAAGAGCGCGACAGACTCGTCGCCGAGATCCTGGCCACGATCACGGAGACGGAACCCTACGCCCAGGTCCGTGCGCTGAACGCCTGGCTGACGCGGCACAACGAGTACAACACGACCCCGGATCTGAACACCATCGGCCTCGCGCCGCACCGCTGCCTGGCGGCGCTGCGCGGCAGCGTTGGCAACAACGGCCCGGTCTGCGGCGGCTACTCCCGCGCCTTCAAACTGCTGTGCGACCGCTTGGGCATTCCCTGTCTGCTGGAGGAGGGCTTCGCCCGCAGCAGCGCCACCCACGCGGGCGAACACCACATTTGGGCCACGGTCCAGATGCCCAACGGCAAGTGGTACGGCATGGACGTGACCTGGAACGACCCGCCGGTGCTCGGCGTCAAAGGTGCGCGCAGCGGACATGAGAGTGAGAAGTTCCTGCTGGTCGGCAGCAGCACCGAGATCCAGGGCCTCCGCTACGGCGACTCCCACGTCCCGGCCGCCCCGCTCACCGCCGGCGCCGCCGATGCCGGCATCGTCCTGAGCCAGTCCGCCTACACAGCGGCGGATGTGGTTCCCTCCGCCGCTCCCCCCACGGCGCAGCCCACCATCACGATCCCCAGGGGGGATATTCCGCTCGCCGCCCTCCCGATGGAGCTTCCCTTCTTCGACGTGCCGCCCGGCACCTGGTTTTTCGACGCCGTGCGTGCCGTCTTTGAGGCGGGCATCATGACCGGCACCGGGAACGGCGCGTTCTCCCCCCATACCGCCACCACCCGCGCCCAGCTGGTGACCATGCTCTACCGCATGGCCGACTCCCCCGACGTGGAGCCAGGCGACGCTTTCTCCGACGTGCCGCCCGTCGCCTGGTACGCGAAGCCCGTCGCCTGGGCCGTCGGGGAAGGCCTGGTCCTCGGCTATGCCGACGGCTCCTTCGGTCCCACGGACGCGCTGACGCGCCAGCAGCTTGCCGCCATACTCTGGCGCTATGCGCTCTGCCCGGACAGCGCCGGCGCGCTGGAGCAGTTCGCGGACGTGGCGGAAGCGGACGGCTCCGCGGTGGACGGCCTGCGCTGGTGCGTGGAGCGCGGCATCGTCACCGGCAGGGGCGAAGGCCTCCTCGATCCCCGCAGCGGCTGCACCCGCGCCGAAGCCGCCGCCATGCTCAGCCGCTTCCTGAAGCTGGAGGCCTGAGCGCAGCGACATACACAATCGAAACCCATAGCAAAACGGCTCCGCTTCGCAGCGGAGCCGTTTTGTGGGTATGTGGTTGTTTCGCCGGTCTTACTTCTTCTCGAAGACCATCTTCGCGCCGTCTTCCTCCATGGTGAGGGTGTTGCCGTCCAGCTGGGCGTCCAGGGTCTCGCCGTCAAAGGTGAAGGAGACGGTGTTGCCGCTCACGGTGTAGGTGCCCTCGCTCTCGTCGCCGTCGGCGATCAGCAGGGCCTTGCCGTCGGCCTGCAGCTCCAGGCGGAACAGGTCCGCGATGTCCACGCCGGCCAGGGCCGCGAAGCTCTTCAGCGTGTCGTAGTCCAGGGTGGTGTCGCCATAGTCCATGCTCTTGATCCCATAGGTGCCCTCGGGACCGGCGCTGCCGCCGCAGGCGCTCAGCAGAGCCGCGGCCATGACCAGCACCAGCACCAGACTCAGGATCTTGCTTGCGGTCTTGCTCATCGTGATATCCTCCCATTTCCTTCCGATTTTCTGCCGCCCGGCCACAAATCCGGGCGAGGCAAAATGGATTCCTCTATACTGTATGCCAGAATGCCCTTTTTGTCAAGCCGCAGAAGCGAAATACCGGTCAGCCGAGGGCGGGCGGGCCGTTTTTTTGCCCGGATGGGGATTGCCAAGGGCGGCAAAAGCGTGTATACTGTGCGGTGATTTATATTTGATATGTACGGAGACTGACCGCTATGGAAGAGATCACAAGCAGCAACTTCATCCACGACTTCATCCGGGAGGACACCGCCCCCTGCGGACGCTTTGCCGGAATGGCCGTCCACACCCGCTTTCCGCCGGAGCCCAACGGCTATCTGCACATCGGCCACTGCAAGGCCCTGTGCATCGACTTCGGCACGGCGGAGACCTTCGGCGGCCTTTGCAACCTGCGGATGGACGACACCAACCCCAGCAAGGAGGACGTGGAGTATGTGGACGCCATCAAGCAGGACATCCACTGGCTGGGCTTTGACTGGGACGAGCGCTTTTACTATGCCTCCGACTATTTTGAGACCATGTACCGCTGCGCCGAGGAGCTGATCGAAAAGGGCCTGGCCTACGTCTGCGAGCTGAGCCCGGAGCAGACCCGCGCATACCGGGGCGACGTGGGCACCCCCGCCCGCTCCCCCTGGCGGGATCGGCCCATTGCCGAGAGCCTGGACCTCTTTCGCCGGATGCGCGCCGGGGAATTCCCCGAGGGGCGCTACACCCTGCGGGCCAAAATTGACCTGGCCAGCGGCAACTTCAACATGCGCGACCCGGTGATTTACCGGATCAACCACGCCCATCACCACCGCCAGGGGGACAAGTGGTGCATCTATCCCATGTACGACTTCGCCCACCCCATCGAGGACGCCATGGAGGGCATCACCCACTCCCTCTGCTCCCTGGAGTTTGAGGACCACCGGCCCCTCTATGACTGGGTGGTGAACCACGTCTCGGTGCCCTGCCGTCCCCGGCAGATCGAGTTCGCCCGGCTGGGCCTGGACCACACGGTCATGAGCAAGCGGAAGCTGCGCCGTCTGGTGGAGGAGGGCCTGGTCTCCGGCTGGGACGACCCCCGCATGCCCACCCTCTGCGGCCTGCGGCGGCGGGGCTATACGCCCAAGTCCCTGCGGACCTTCTGCGACAAGATCGGCGTGGCCAAGGTGAACTCCACGGTGGAGTACGCCCTGCTGGAGAGCTGCCTGCGGGACGACCTGAACGCCCACGCCCAGCGCCGCATGGCGGTGCTGCGCCCGGTGCGTCTGACGCTGACCAACTACCCCGAAGGGCAGAGTGAGTTTCTGGAAGTGGAGAACAACCCCAACGACCCGGCGGCGGGCACCCGGCAGCTCAGCTTCTCCCGCACGCTCTATGTGGAGGCCGAGGACTTTCTGGAGACCCCGGTGCCCAAGTTCAAGCGCCTCTACCCCGGCGGGCCGGAGTGCCGCCTGAAAGGGGCCTATCTGATCCGCTGCACCGGCTGCGTGAAGGACGAGGCCGGGAACGTGACGGAGATCCTGGCCGAGTACGACCCGGAAAGCCGGGGCGGCGACCCCGCCGACGGGCGCAAGGTCAAGGGGGCCACCATCCACTGGGTAGACGCGGCCAGCGCCATAGACGCGGAGGTGCGGCTCTACGGCAGCCTCTTCTCCGAGGCCGATCCGGACAGCTACGGCGACCGCTTCGTGGACTGCATCGACCCCCATTCCCTGGAGGTCCTGACCGGCTGCAAGCTGGAGGCCTCCCTGGCGGGCGTGGAAGCCCCCGCGGACTTCCAGTTCCTGCGCCTGGGCTATTTCTGCGTGGACAGCGTGGACTCCAGCCCGGAGCACCCGGTCTTCAACCGCGCCGTGGCGCTGAAGGACAGCTTCAAGGCAAAATAAAAAAGCGCTGCCGGGGGGCTGCGTCCCCCCGGCTTTTTGCGGGATGCGGCACGATGTACAGCTTCCCCCGTCGGAGAAGTGAATCTTTTGTCAAACCGCGTCTTGACACGACTGCTGGCCATGTGATAGATTTGTTCGGGCACTTTTGGCCCGCAGCAAATAAAAAATGGCGGCGCGGCAGCCGCCGGAGAGAGAAAGGGAGAGCGCAACATGAATCTGATTTACGGCATCAAGGACAGGCCGAAATTTCCCCAGCTGGTGCTGTTCGCCATTCAGCAGCTTCTGGCCATCATGGCCGCCACCATCGCCGTACCCTCTGTGGTCAACTCCGTCACCGGCTCTGAGCTGACCGCTTCCGCCGCCATTTTCGGCGCGGGCGTCGGCACCATTATCTATCTTCTGTTCACCCGCAGCTCCAGTCCCGTGTTCCTGGGCAGTTCCTTCGCCTTCCTTGGCTCCATGTTCTCCGCCTTCGCGGGGGCTGCCACGGCGGGTCTGGCCCAGGAAGTGGGGTACTGGGGCTTCATCATCGGCGCGGTCATGGCCGGTCTGGTCTACGTCATCATCGCCATCGTCATCAAGCTCTGCGGCGTCCGCTGGATCTACGCCCTGATGCCCCCCGTCATCATCGGGCCCACCGTGGCCATCATCGGTCTGAGCCTGGCGGGCAACGCCGTCAGCGACCTGATGAGCTCCAACGTCTCCCGCACCGTGATGGAGAACAGCGCCGAGCTGATCGACGGGCTGCCCACCCTGGTGGAAAAGGCCGTCAGCGTGCCCGTGGGGTCCCCCTATGTGGCCCTGATCTGCGGCCTGTTCACCCTGGCCGTGGTCATGCTCTGCTCCATCTTCGGCAAGAAGCTGGGCAGACTCATCCCCTTCATCATCGGCGTCCTGGCCGGTTACGCCCTGGCCAGCGTCTTCGCCCTCATCGGCAACGCCACCGGCAACGAGGAACTGGTCATCATCAACTACAGCGCGTTCCAGAACATCGGCTTCGTCTCCGTGCCGGACTTCGCCTTCCTCAAGGGCGGCAATCCCCTGGACGCCTTCAACGGCACCTATCTGCTGACGCTGTTCGCCGCCTACGTCCCCGTGGCCTTCGTGGTCTTCGCCGAGCACCTGGCCGACCATGAGAACCTCAGCACCATCATCGGCGAGAACCTGCTGGAGACGCCCGGCCTGACCCGTACCCTGCTGGGCGACGGCGTGGGCAGCATGGCCGGCGCACTCTTCGGCGCCTGCCCCAACACCACCTACGGCGAGTCCATCGCCTGCGTGGCCATCACCCGCAACGCCTCCACCGTCAGCATCTGGGGCGCGGCGGTGCTGTGTATCATCGTCTCCTTCCTGAGCCCGCTGATGGCTTTCCTCCAGACCATCCCCAGTTGCGTCATGGGCGGCGTCTGCATCGCCCTCTACGGCTTCATCGCCGTCAGCGGCTTCAAGATGCTCCAGCGCGTCAACCTGAACGAAAACCGCAACCTCTTCGTCGCCTGCGTCATCTTCATCACCGGCGTCGGCGGCATGACCCTCACCTTCGGCGCGGTGGAGATCCGCACCGTGGCCTGCGCCCTGATCCTGGGCATCCTCACCAACCTCCTGCTCTCCGGCAAGAAGGAGGGCGAGAACGACCAGGCCCCGCTGCAAAAGTAATCCCATTCCAACATACCCTCGCGCCCCCGTCCGTGCAGACGGGGGCGCGATTTTTCAGGAGGTACTGCCATGAACGCAAACCAGCCGCAAGGCCCGGAAGTGGCCGCCGCAGTCTGCCCGGACTATGCCCCGGACCACTGTGCAGCCGCCGTGGAACGCCTGGCGGAACTTTGTCCGGCATTGCAGCGCATCCAGCCCGGACAGCGGGTGCTTTTGAAGGTCAACCTGGTCACCGGCCTGAAGCCCGAACGGGCCGGAACCACCCACCCGGCGTTGGTCAGCGCCCTGAGCGCCTGGCTGCGGGACCGGGGCGTCTCCGTCACCATCGGCGACGGGCCGGGCGGGGCTTTCACGAAAGCCTATCTGGACGGGGTCTACGCCCTGACCGGGATGCGGCGAGCGGCGGCGGAGTCCGGCGCGGCGTTGAACGGGGACTTCCGGGTGGCCCACGCGGAAGTCCAGGAGGCCCGCGTGCTGAAACGCTTTGACTACACCGCCTGGCTGGACGCGGGCGACTGCATCATCAACTTCTGCAAGCTGAAAAGCCACGGCATGATGGGCCTGAGCTGCGCCGTCAAAAATATGTTCGGGGCCATTCCCGGCCTGACCAAGCCCGCCTATCACTACCGCTTCCCCAACTACGCCGACTTCGCCGACATGCTGATCGACCTGAACGAGCATTTCCGCCCGGTGCTGAACCTGGCGGACGCGGTGGTCTGCATGGAGGGCAACGGCCCCACCGCCGGGACGCCCCGGCGCATGGGGCTGCTGCTGGCCTCGGAAAGCCCCTATGCCCTGGACCTGGCGGCGGCCCGGCTGATCGGGCTGGAGGCCGGGCAGATTCCCACTCTGGAGCGGGCCTGTCAGCGGGGCCTGGCCCCCGGGACGGCTTTGGACGTGCCGCTGGCGCTGGGAGAGGACTTCCCGGAAACGAGTGAGACGGAATCCTCCTGGGCACGGCTGGACGCTTTTCGCATCCCGGACTTCCAAAGCCCTGCTGCGGAGACGGGCATGGAGGACTTCCTGCACGGCCAGGGCTTCCTGGCCCGCAGCGGCAACCGCATCGTCCGGGACGTGCTGGCCGTCCGCCCCAGGCTGACCGCTTCTCAGTGCGTCGGCTGCAAGCGCTGCGCCGGGCTTTGCCCGGTGAAGGCCATCACCATGCAAAACGGCAAGCCCCGCATCGACCGGGCAAAGTGCATCCGCTGCTTCTGCTGCCAGGAGTTCTGCCCCGCCGGGGCGCTCCAGGCCAGGCGGAGCCGCCTGGGGGATGCGCTGCTGCGGTGGGTGCATTGAGGCATATCATAGCAAAGGGCGGGACCCCCGGACTGTCGGGGGTCCCGCCGCATGTTTCATTTGTCTCAGTCCCCGCTCAGCAGCTCCCGCAGCTTTCCCAGCGCCCGGCGCTCCAGGCGGGAGACCTGCACCTGGCTGACGCCCAGCACGCGGGCGCTGCGGTCCTGGGTCAGACCGTGGAAATAGCGCAGGGAGATCACCATCCGCTCCCGCTCCTCCAGGCGGCCCAGGGCCTCGTCCAGGGCCAGATGCTCCACCACCCGCTCCATCTCCCGGTCGTCCCCCAGGACCCGGTCCAGGCGCAGCCGTCCGTCCGGCCCCTCCTGCTGCAGCGACTCCGTGGGGGCCAGGGCCGCCTCCGCCTGGGCGATGGCCTCCGGGTCCAGGCCGGTCTCCGCGCTGAGTTCCGAGAGCGTCGGCTCCCGCCCCAGGCGCTGGTTCAGGATCTCCCTGGCCTGGCGCAGCAGGGCGTAGCGCTCTTTGATCCCCCGGCTGACCTTCACCGCCCCGTCGTCCCGCAGGAAGCGGCGGATCTCCCCGGCGATCTTCGGCACCGCGTAGGTGGAAAACTGGGTGCCATAGGCCGGATCGAAGCCGCCCACGGCTTTGAGGAAGCCCAGGGCGGCCAGTTGATAGAGGTCGTCGGCCTCCACGCCCCTGCCGAAAAAACGCCGGGCGATGCTCCAGATCAGGCCCTGGTTTTCCTCCGTCAGCCGCTCCGCCGCCGCCCGGTCCCCCGCCTGGGCCAGGCGGATCAGCTCCAGGGTGTCGGGCTTCATCCCGGTTTTCGGCGGATGCGGCGCTGCATGGTCACCGTCGTCCCCTTGCCCGGGGCGCTGCGGATGCGCAGCCGGTCCGTGAAGCTCTCCATGATGGTGAAGCCCATGCCGCTGCGGTCCTCGCCGCCGGTGGTAAAGAGGGGCTGCCGGGCCCGGTCCACGTCCTCGATGCCCCGGCCCTTGTCCTTCACCGTGATCTCCAGATATTCCCCGTCCAGGATGCGCGCCCGGAGCCAGACGACGCCCACCGTGTCCGGGTAGGCGTGGACGATGGCGTTGGTGACCGCCTCGCTGACCGCCGTGCGGATGTCCCCCAGCTCGTCCAGGGTGGGGTCCATCTGAGAGGCAAAGGCCGCCACGGAAGCCCGGGCCAGCGCCTCGTTGGCGCTGCGGCTGGGAAATTCCAGCTTGAGATAGTTGTCCCGCTTCATGCCTGTTTCGCCTCCCTCGCCGCCGCGATCTGCACCACCCGGCCAATGCCGCCCGCGTCCAGCACCCGCAGCGGCTGGGCACCCACGTTCTCCACCCAGAAGCGCCCGCCTCCGGCCACCAGCCGCCGGTGCAGGCGCAGGATCAGCGCGATGCCGGAGGAGTCCATGAAGCTCAGCCGCCCCAGGTCCAGCACGCAGTCCCGGGGCAGGTATTCCCCCAGCAGCCGCTCCACCAGCTCCGCCGCGCCCCGCACCGCGTGGTGGTCCAGCTCCCCGTGGAGATAGATGGTCAACCGTCCGTTGTCGTAGGAGGAAAAGACTTTCATCGGCGGCACCTCCGAATCGTACAGGATACCCCGATTGTACCGGATTTATACGGAAAATGCCGTCGAAGTCTGGAAGAAGCACAAAAAGAGGCCGCCCCGCCGGAACGGTGGGACAGCCTCCGTTTTTTCTGTTACGCGATCAGTTCCCTTGCCATGGACAGCAGTTCCTCCAGCTCCATGCCTCGGTCACAGTGCAGTCTGCACTGCAAAGGGCCCTGCTGCCAGGTGACCGTCCAACTGATTTCTCCCGTCTCCTTGCCCCACTGGTCGCCCCAGACGCCGCGGGCGGCGTAGACTGTCACCACGTCGATCTCCGTCGGGTCCCCATGGAGGAAGCTGACGGTCTCCCCCTCCTGCCAGGGGATCTGGCTGAAGGTCACATCCTGCTTCCCCGCCAGCGTATAGGTGAAGGTGTAGGACGGGACGGTGGCCTCCACGCTGCGGTTTTCGCCCAGCATCTGATTCATCATCGTGTAGCCCCAGGCGAAGGTATAGCCGTTGGCAAAGCGCTCCGGCAGCAGCGGCACGCAGCCCAGCGCCTCCAGGGCCTCCGCCTCCGTGGGCAGGGTGGTGAAGGGTTCCTCCTCCACGCTGTGGCTGTGTATGCCCAGGATCGCGCCGCTGCTGGCCAGGGCGGAGAGGCTCAGCACCAGCACCGCCGCCAGGGCGATCAAAATGGTCCGTTTCGTTTTCATGGTCACATGCTTCCTTTCCGTCTGCGCGGGGGCGGTATGCGCGCCGGTCCGCGTCGCGATGCGCGCCGTGTCCAGCCGCGCCGGGGCGGTCTGCTCACACAGGGACGGCAGGCCCAATTCGTCCCAAAGGTCTCGCCGCTTCATCGAATCCCCTCCGCTTCTGTCAAAATCTGTTTCAGCTTTTGCTTGCCTCTGAAAAGGCGGGTCTTGACGGTGGACAGCTTCATGCCCATGGCCCCTGAAATCTCCCGCAGGGACTGGCCGTAGCGGTAATAGCGGACAAACAGCTCCAGGCTTTCCTCCCCCAGCATCGCCACCGCGTCCCAGAGGCCCAGGCGGTCCGGGTCCTCCGCTGCCGGTTCCGCACCGGTTTCCGCCTGTGCCTCCAGGCTCAGGTCCTGCCGCCGCGCCCGCAGCCGCCGGTAGACGCCGTGCCGCGCCGTGGCCGCCAGGTAGGCGCGGACGCCACCCCGGTCCGGGTCCAGCCGCGCCGCGTTTTGCCACAGGGCCAGAAACACGTCGGACAGCAGTTCCTCCTGGTCCTCGGGAGGCAGCCCGCCGCCCCCGGCCCGCCAGAGTACCGCGCTGAGATAGGGCGTATAGCGCCCAATCGCCGCCTCCAGCGCCGCCCCGTCGCCGTTTTTCAGCCGCCGCAGCAGCTTTGCTTCCTCGTCCATGTCTCACTCGCCTCTTCGGTTTTTGACGGCCCGCGCGTCGCCGTACACTCTGATATAGTCTGGGAAAGGAGGAAAAGTTTCAGTTGCACGCAGTTTTTCTAAAAAAATTGGGGAGGATGCCGAAAAGCGGAGGGGGCAAGCCCCCTCCCTACAAAATATGGTGGTTTTTCACAGTCCACCCGCGTGTTGTAGGGAAAGGGCTTGCCCCTTCCGCAGAGTTGCATCCGCTTCGACGGTATATTTTGTCTTGCGCCTGCCCGGATGTCAGGCTTTTCCCTTCCCCACGCGCTCCCACAGCCGCGTCAGGCCCAGCAGTGCCGGCCAGATCAGCACCGCCGCGCCGGCCAGGAGCAGCAGGGCGTTGGCGCTCAGGGGGCTGAGCTGGAACCACCGGTCCAGCACCAGAATCGCCAGGGCGTAGCCCAGGGCGATGGCCAGGAGCAGCAGACGGCGCAGGGGGGTGAAGGGGAGGCAGAGGCGGAAGATGACCGCCAGGCCCACCAGGCTCATGATGTAGACGCAGACGGTGCTCAGCTCCGGCGGTGGGATGCCCAGACGCCGGGACAGCGCGATGGCCGCCAGGATCAGCAGATAGTCCGTGAAGGCCGGGGGCACGGCCCGGCGCAGGACGTTTGCCAGGAAGCGGCCCCGGACCAGGCTCTCGTTGGGCTCCAGGGCCAGCACGAAGGCCGGGAAGCCGATGGTCAGCATCCCGATCAGGCTCATCTGCACCGGCGTGAAGGGGAAGGGCAGGGCAAAGAACAGGCTCGTCAGGGCCAGGGCCAGGGCGAAGATGTTTTTCAGCAGGAACAGCGTGGCGCTGCGCTGGATGTTGTTGATGACCCGCCGTCCCTCCGCCACCACGCCGGGCATGACGGAGAAGTCGTTTTCCAGCAGCACCAGGTCGCTGACCCGGCTGGCCGCGTCGCTGCCCGCCGCCATGGCCACGGAGCAGTCCGCCTCCTTCAGCGCCAGCACGTCGTTGACGCCGTCGCCGGTCATGGCTACGGTGTGGCCCTGGGCTTTCAGCGCCCGGATCAGGCGGCGCTTCTGCTCCGGCGTGACCCGCCCGAAAACGGTATAGTCTGCGGCGGCCCGGTCCAGCGCCGCGTCGTCGGTCAGGGTCCGGGCGTCGATCCAGCGCTCGGCCCCGGGGATGCCCGCGCTGGCGGCCACCTGGGAGACGGTGCGGGGGTTGTCCCCGGAGATGACCCGGACCGCCACGCCCTGGGAGGCGAAATAGCGGAAGGTCTCCGGCGCAGCGGCGCGGATGGGGTTGTGCAGGGCGATGAGGGCCAGGGGGCGCAGGGCCGCCGGGTCCGGGGATCGCTCCGCCGCCGGGGCCAGGTCGGACAGCGCCAGCAGCAGCACCCGGCAGCCCCGTTTCGCCAGGGCGCTCAGCGCTGCCTCCAGTTCGGAGACCCGCTCCCCCAGCAGCACTTCCGGCGCGCCCAGATAGCAGCGCTCGCCGGAGGTGAAGCGCACCGCGCCGTATTTCTTCTCTGAGGTGAAGGGGAACCGTTCTTCCGCCTCCCGGCCCGCGCCGCAGCCGTCGAAGCTGCCTTTCAGGGCCTGCATCGTGTCGTTTTCGCCGCCCAGGGCGGCCACATAGTCCCCCAGCAGCCCCCGGAGGGCCGCCTCCTCCGCGCCGTTCAGGGGCAGGAGGCTGTCCAGGGACATGGTGTTTTCCGTGATGGTGCCGGTTTTGTCCACGCAGAGCACGTCCACCCGGGCCAGGGTCTCGATGCTTTTCAGCTCGTGCACCAGGGTCTTCCGCTTTGCCAGGCGCACCACGCTGGCCACCAGGGCCAGGCTGGTCAGCAGATACAGGCCCTCCGGGATCATGCCGATCAGGGCCGCCACCGTCTGGACAATGGCCTCCCCCAGCTCCGTGTGCCGCCAGACCAGCTCTTTGAACAGCAGCGCCCCGCCCAAGGGGAACAGGAGGATTCCGATCCACTTGACCAGTTGGCTCAGGGCGTGCATCATCTCCGACTCGTGGCTGCCCCCCGCCCGCCGGGCCTCCAGGGTCAGGCGGCCCGCGTAGGACTCCGCCCCCACGGCGGTGAGCCGCGCCCGGCAGAGACCGCTGACCAGGAAGCTCCCGGACAGGAGCCGGTCCCCCGGGTGCTTCGTGATCTCGTCCGCCTCCCCGGTGACCAGGGCCTCGTTCACCCGGCAGGAACCGGTCAGCACTTCCGCGTCCGCGCAGATCTGGTCCCCGGCCCGGAAGACCACCACGTCGTCCCGCACCAGTTCCTCGCTGCGCAGCTCCAGCTCCGCCCCGTCCCGCACAGCGGTGACGCGCTGGGCGCTCAGCAGGTTCAGCCGGTCCAGCACCCGCTTGCTGCGCAGCTCCTGCACGATGCCGATCACCGTGTTGCAGATTACCACACCCATGAAGGCCAGATTGTTCCAACTCCCAACCGCCGCCACCAGGACGGCCAGGATCACGAACACCAGATTGAAATAGGTGAAGATGTTGGTGAAAAGGATCTGGCCCACGCTCTTGCCGGGGGAGCGCAGCGGCAGGTTGGAAAGCCCGCCCCTGACCCGCTCCGCCGCCTGCTCCGCCGTCAGGCCCAGTTCCGGCGCGGGGCGCAGCGGCTCCGGCCGGGCACTTTGCGCGCTTCGTTTCGCCGCCATGGCCCCACCTCCCCCCGACAAATAGGATAAGCCTAATATAGCACATTCTCCCGCCCTTGCCTACCGTCTTTCAAAAAATTTCGACGGCGGAAAAAAAGACTGTACGCGGCGGGGGCGATGGTGTATAATCACTTTATTATGCTGTACGGACCCCGCCCAGGCGGGGGACGAGCGCGGGAAACGGAGGCGGAGGCGTGAACGAGCGATTCGGATTCATCCACCAGCGGGTGGAGATCAAGCTGCTGATTTTGTTCGTGCTGCGGCATCTCCCCGGCCCCATCGACGGGGAGGCTCTGGCCGAGCTGGTGCTGATCGACCCGGGGGTCACCTATTTCGATTACAAGGACTGCCTGGCGGAGCTGGTGGACAACGCCCAGGCGGAGAAGACCGCCGAGGGCTATCGCGTCACCGCCAAGGGCAGCCAGAACTGCGAGGTGCTGGAGACCAGCCTCCCCTACTCCGTCCGCACCAAGGCCCTGCGGGTCATGCGGCCCGTGGTGGACGAGATGCGGCGGCAGGAGATGATCCTGGCCAACCATGAAGTGCGCGAGGACGGGGTCACCGTCTATCTCTCCATGGACGACGGGCGGGGCAGCATCTTCGACCTGAAGATCCTGGCCGCCAACGAGCGCCAGGCCAGGATCATCGAGGCCAATTTCCGCCGCAGCGCGGAAGACTATTACCAGCGCTTCATCGAGGCGCTGTCGGAAGAGCGGAGGTAAGCGTATGAAGCCCTTCATCCCCGCAGGCTATCGCAGCCTGCTCAGCGTCCATGACACCCAAATGGCCATCGGCCTGCTGCATCGGCTGTTCGAGGACAACCTGTCCGCCGCCTTGCAGCTCTACCGGGTCTCCGCCCCCCTCTTTGTGGAGGAACGCAGCGGATTGAACGACAACTTAAACGGCGTGGAGCGCCCCGTCTCCTTCGAGATCCCCGCCACGGGCAGCGAGGCCCAGGTGGTGCAATCCCTGGCCAAATGGAAGCGCATGGCCCTGCACCGCTACGGCTTCTATCCCGGCAAGGGCATTTACACCGACATGAACGCCATCCGCCGGGACGAGGAGAGTCTGGACAACCTGCACAGCGTCTATGTGGACCAGTGGGACTGGGAGAAGGTCATCACCGAGCGGGACCGGACGCTGGACTACCTGAAAAGCACCGTCATCGACATCGTCCAGGCGGTGGCCGACACCCAGCGGACGCTCCAGGCCATCTACCCCAAGCTGCTGCAGGTCCCCCCCGTCAGCCGCCGCATCCGCTTCGTGACGGCCCAGGAGCTGGAAGACCGCTGGCCGGACAAGCGTCCCAAGGAGCGGGAGGACGCCCTGCTGCGGGAGTGCGGCACGGCCTTCGTCATGGGCATCGGCGCGCCGCTGCGCAGCGGGAAGCCCCACGACGGGAGAAGCCCGGACTACGACGACTGGAGCCTGAACGGGGACATCCTGGTCTGGAACGAACTGCTGGGCTGCGCCTTTGAACTGAGCAGCATGGGCATCCGTGTGGACCCGGAGACCCTGGACCGCCAGCTCAGCGCCGCCGGCTGCGACGAGCGCCGGGAGCGGACCTACCACCGGATGCTGCTGAACGGGGAGCTGCCTTTGACCATCGGCGGCGGCATCGGCCAGAGCCGCCTCAGTATGCTGCTGCTGGGCAAGGCCCACATCGGCGAGGTCCAGGCCAGCGTGTGGCCGGAGGAGACCCGGCGGATGTGCGCCGAGGCGGGGGTCATGCTGCTGTAAGGGAGCGGAGAGAAAACCGGATAGACGAAAGCGCGCCGCGGATCGGATGGTCCGCGGCGCGCTTGATATTGCTTTGTCAGGATGCTGTTTTTCCGTGACGGGATCTGTCTTCTTACTGATCCTCTCCGAACTCCGCCACATAGGCTTCGGTCAGCTTTTCCGGCCAGTCGCCGATGGGCTCCAGGATGCCGGTGAAGAAGCGGAGGGTGGCCGGTTCGTGGACGAAGCGGAGGCCGCCCACCAGGTCCCGATGGTCGTAGAGCCACTTGACCCGGTCGATGACGTACTCGGTCTGGGAGAGGGTGAAGACCCGGCGCGGAAAGGCCAGGCGCAGCAGCTCCATGGAGGCCAGGCGCTCGCTGCCGTCGGCGTTGCGCTCCTCGGAGAGGGTGCCGCGCTCCATGCCGCGGATGCCGCCGCAGATGTACAGGGCGCAGGACAGGGCGCAGGCGGCGTACTGCTGCTGTGGAACGTGGGGGATGAAGTCCAGGCAGTCCAGATGCGCGCCCAGGCCGCCGCCGGGGGTGATGACCGGGATGCCGTAGGCGTCCAGCTGGTTCACGGCGTATTGGATGAACTGGGGTCCCTGGGAGATCACGTCCATGTCCATGGACTCGTCAAAGCCCACCGTCATGGCCTCCATCTCCCGGACGGACATGCCGCCGTAGGTCAAAAAGCCCTCGAACATGGGGATCAGGTCCTCCATGGAGTGGAACAAGGCCTCGTCCCGCATGACGATGGCGCCGCCCCGGGCGAAGCCGAACTTGCGGGCGGAGAAGTAGACCAGGTCGAACAGGTCGGCGATCATCCGGGTGATCTCCCGGACGCTCTTGTCGGCCATGCCCGGCTCGCGGATCTTGATGAAGTAGAGGTTGTCCTGGAGCAAGGATGCGTCCAGCACGGTCAGGATACCGTACTTCTTCGCCAGCTCGGTGGCGGCCTTCATGTTCTCATAGGAGATGGGCTGGCCGCCGATCAGGTTCGTGCCGGACTCCAGGCGCAGGAAGGCCACGTTCTCCGGCGTCTCCTTCTGGATGCAGGCCTCCAGCTTCTGAAGGTCGATGTTGCCCTTGAAGGGCAGGTCGCTCTTGGACACCAGGCCCTCATCTTTCACCAGCTCCTCCACATGGCCGCCCACGCGGGTGATGTGGGCCTTGGCGGTAGTGAAGTGGTAGTTCATGATGACGCAGTTGCCCGGCTTGACGAAGCGGGTGGCCAGGATGTTCTCGCAGGCGCGGCCCTGGTGCGCCGGGAGGCAGTAGGGCGTCCCGAAAATCTCCTCCAGCTTGTCGCGCATGACGAAGAAGGTCTCGCTCCCGGCGTAGGCGTCGTCCGCGTGCATCGTGGCGGCCACCTGCATATCGCTCATGGCGTTGACGCCGGAGTCGGTGAGCATATCCATGAAGATGTCCGCGTTGTGGAGCTGGAAGGTGTTGAAGCCGGCGGCGCGCATCTTCGCCAGACGCTCCCGGGCGGGCAGGAGGTGGAGCTGCTGCACCACTTTGACCTTGTGCATCTCCATGGGGATCGGCTCGTGCTTGTAGAATTTGATTTCGGGCATGGCTGGGAACCTCCGTCTGTTTCTTTTTGACTTTAAATCATGAAATTATTTGGCGTTGCACAGCATTATACGCGCTGGCGGCGCGGATTGCAACCGTCATTTTGCCCAAAAACGGGAGAAAAACTTAACATATCGTCTTAAGAGATGCTTATTGCCATACTCAAAGGAGATTACACGCAATTAGTTCAATTCAGAAGTAGTATGTCTTTCACAAGCAGGGAATATCTTTTGCCGTAGTTTTGTTTTTTCAACGGGACTTTCAATATCTCTGTTTCGAAACATCTGATTTGCTTTTTTATGGATATCCGAACATCTGGAATGATATAGATGTAATATACAATAAAAATTTTAGAGAGTGTCAACTGAAAAAAGATATTGAATATGTGGAAAGAACTATGGATTGATAGACCCATTTCCGTCAATTCATGGATTTTGCGATTTTATCCCGCAAATTCCTTGACCTGTCAAAATGAAACCACTATAATTGTTTTTAGAACTTTCCTCTTTTTTAATCAGAAACTGGTTCATCCAGTTTTCAAACAATGATTGAGGAAATAGACGGTTGCCTGTCATCCCGCAAGTGCGAAACGGAATGATAGCCTGTACTTTGCCCTCGCGGGAAATCGCTCTCGAAAGGGGTGAATGTACATTATCACTTTGCAGGATCTTTTTTGGGTTGTGTCGATTTTCTGGATTGTGTATCAGGTATGGGAACGATACAACGACAAAAAACAGTGAGCCGTCTGCTGCAACAGAAAGCTCACTGTGCTTTTGGGGATTAACCCCGCGTCCATAGTGTAGATATCAACTTGCGGCAACCGTCTGAGTTCGATCCCAGCGCGGCCACCTTGGGCGATTCCCCTCGTCCAAGGTGGTTTGCTATTTGTAAAACCCCGCAATAAATTTATGATAGCATTTCCACATTCCGCTGTCAATACTGTTTATCGATTATTTTCGACAAATACCGCAGACCATCCATCGCAAGAAATCCGCTTTCAAATCCAGAAGAAACTTCTTCCCATTCTCCCCCGGCTGTGGTATGATACAGCATCGGCGTCTGCGGGCGCCGGGTGAAAATGCTTGAGGTGACACCAATGAGAATCACGGTAAAGATCGGAACTTCTACCCTGACCCACCCCACGGGGCGCATCCACATCCGGCGGGTGGAGACGCTCTGCAAGGTGCTGAGCGACATCAAGAACGCGGGCAATGAGCTGATTTTGGTCTCCTCCGGGGCCATCGGCATGGGGGTGGGCAAGCTGAACCTGCGGGAGCGGCCCCGGGATATGCCCTCCAAGCAGGCCATGGCCGCCATCGGCCAGTGCGAGCTGATGTATGTCTACGACAAGCTCTTTTCCGAGTACCACCACACGGTGGCCCAGATTTTGCTGACCGGGGAGGACTTTCGCAACGCGGACCGGCACCGGAATTTCCAGAACACCATCCTCCGGCTGCTGGAGCTGGGCGCCCTGCCCATCATCAACGAAAACGACACGGTGGCCACGGACGAGGTGAGCGTGGGGGACAACGACACCCTCAGCGCCCTGGTGGCCGTCAGCGTCCAGGCGGAGGTGCTGGTCCTGCTGTCGGACATCGACGGGCTGTATACCGCCGACCCCCGTACGGACCCCGGGGCGCAGCTGCTCACCGAAGTGCGGGAGCTGACGCCGGAACTGCTGGCCGCCGCCGGAGGCAGCGGCTCGGCCCTGGGCACCGGGGGCATGGCCACCAAACTGACCGCCGCCGGGATCTGCATGGAGGCGGGGACGGATATGCTGATCCTCAACGGCGCAAAGCCGGAACTGCTCTACGACGTGACCGACGGCAAGGCCGCCGGGACGCGCTTTTACGGAAGGAGAACGCTATGACAACGACGGAAACCATACTCAAGCGGGCAAAGGCGGCGGCCCCCGCCCTGGCGGCGGGCAGCAGCGCGGCCAAGGACGCGGCCCTGGAGCGAATCGCGGCCCGGCTGCTGGCGGAGCAGGCGGACATCCTGCGGGCCAACGCGGAGGACATGGAAGCGGCGCGGAATGCCCTCAGCCCCTCCATGCTGGACCGGCTCAAACTGGACCCGGAGCGCATCGCGGGCATGGCCCAGGGCATCCGGGAGGTGCGGGAGCTGCCCGACCCGGTGGGCCGGGTCCTGAGCCGGGTGGAGCGCCCCAACGGACTGCGCATCGAGAAGACCGCCGTGCCCATGGGCGTCATCGGCATCATCTATGAAAGCCGCCCCAACGTCACCTCCGACGCCGCGGCCCTGGCCCTGAAAGCCGGGAGCGCGGTGGTGCTCCGGGGCGGACGGGACGCGTATCGCAGCAACGCCGCCATTGTGACGGCCATTCACCACGGCCTGGAGGACGCGGGGCTGCCTGCCGACCTGGTGGGCCTGGTGGAGGACACCAGCCGGGACAGCGCCCGGGCCATGATGACGGCGGTGGGATACATCGACCTGCTGATCCCCCGTGGCGGCGCGGGCCTGATCCGCAGCGTCACCGAACACGCCAAGGTCCCCTGCATCCAGACCGGCACCGGCATCTGCCACATCTATGTGGACGCCAGCGCCGACCAGGACATGGCCCTGACGGTCATCGAGAACGCCAAGACCTCCCGCCCCTCGGTCTGCAACGCGGAGGAGGTGCTGCTGGTCCACCGGGACATCGCGGAGGCGTTTCTGCCCAAGCTGGCAAAGCGTTTGGGAGCCGACCGCAGCGCGGCGGGGCTGACGCCCGTGGAACTGCGGCTGGACGGGCGGGCCGCCGCCGTCATCGACGGCGTTCCGGCGGGGGAAGCCGACTTCGATACGGAGTTTCTGGACTATATCCTGGCCGTGGCCGTGGTGGACGACACGGACGCCGCCATTGCCCACATCGCCCGGCACTCCACCGGCCACAGCGACGCAATTTTGACCCGTTGTGAGGCCTCGGCGGACGCTTTCACCCGGCGGGTGGACTCTGCGGCGGTGTATGTCAACGCCTCCACCCGCTTCACCGACGGCGGCGTGTTCGGCCTGGGCTGCGAGATGGGCATCTCCACCCAGAAGCTCCACGCCCGGGGCCCCATGGGGCTGGAGGAGCTGACCACCTACAAATATATCGTCCGCGGCAGCGGACAGATCCGCTGAGGTGTATGACATGATACTGGCAGGCTTTCTCGGCTGCGGCAACATGGGCGGCGCGCTGGCCGCCGCTGCGGCCAAACAGGTGGGCGGGGAACGCATCCTCACCGCCGACCACAACCCGGAAAAGCTGGAGCGGCTGCGGCGGGACTGGGGCACCGTGCCCGTCTCCGCCGCGCAACTGGCGGCGCGCAGTCCCATGCTGTTTCTCGGCGTCAAGCCCCAGGGCTTGCAAAAGACGGCGGAGGAACTGCGGGACGTGCTGGCGGCCCGGCAGGACCGCTTTGTCCTGGTCACCATGGCGGCGGGCGTCCCGCTGGCTGCGGTGTCGGAGCTGCTGGGGGGCTGCCCGGTGATCCGCATCATGCCCAACACCCCTGCCTCCGTGGGGGCCGGGGCCATTCCCTACTGCTGCGGCCCCGGCGTGACGCAGCAGGATGAGGCGGACTTTCGCAGGCTGCTGGGCGGTGCGGGTCTGCTGCTGCCCATGCCGGAGGCCAAGATCGACGCGGCCTGCGCCCTCAGCGGCTGCGGCCCGGCCTTCGTCTGCATGTTCCTGGAGGCCCTGGCCGACGGGGGCGTGTTCTGCGGCCTGACCCGCCAGGAGGCGGAACTGCTGGCGGTGCAGACCCTGGCGGGCACGGCGAAACTGGCCGCAGAAACCGGCACGGACCCGGCGGCGCTGCGCTCGGCGGTCTGCTCCCCCGGGGGCAGCACCATCGCGGGCGTCCGCGCCCTGGAACAGCGCGCCCTGCGCGGCGCGGTCATGGACGCGGTGGCGGCGGCCTGGCAGCGGACGCTGGAATTGAAAGCGGGGTCCTGAATCCCCCGTCCGGCTTTCCCGCGCAGATGTGTTGATTCTGCATAGATTTGTGTGACAGTCGATTGACAGGACCGGGGAAATCTGCTATACTGCAAGCAAGAATCGGGTCATTGTTTCATACACTATACGCGGGAGGGGCCAAGGCCGCCCCTGGATCATTTTTTCCCATTCCAGAACAGAAAGGGTGCGCAGTATGGCTACGGTATCGACACGGGTAGACGACAGCGTCAAAGCGGAGGCGGAACAGGTCTCGGAGGCCATTGGCCTGTCCCTCAGCACGGCGGTGAACATTTTTCTGCGGCGCTTTGCGGCGGAGGGGGGCTTCCCCTTTGACGTGGTAGCCCCCGCCGGGCAGCGGTCGCCCGCGAAGCCCCGCCTGGACCGGGCGGAGCTGGAGCGGCGGATGCGTCTGGCGGTGACGGAGGCGGACGCCACGTCCGGCCGCGCCCCCTCCGACCACTTCACCTATCTGGACCCCGACACAAAGCGCCCGGTCACGGTGCGCTGAAAGGAGCCGGAAATGCCCGCAATCTGGGTTTTTGCCGGGCCAAATGGCTCAGGAAAAAGCACGGTGACGCGCCGCCTCATGGACGGCGCGCCGGGCGTGTACATCAACGCGGACATGATCCAGGCGCATCTGCATTGCGACGCCCTGCAGGCGGCGCAGATTGCGGAGGAGACCCGGGAGTACTATCTGCGTCAGGGGGAGGACTTCACCTTTGAAACCGTCCTCTCCACGGAGCGGAATCTGGAGCTGCTGCGCCGCGCCCGGGAGCAGGGCTATGAGATCTGCTGCTTCTATGTGCTGACCCGGGATCCGGCGGTCAACCTGGCACGGGTACGCCAGCGGGCCGCCGCGGGCGGCCACGACGTGCCGGAGGACAAGGTGGTGGAACGCTATTACCGCTGCCTGCGCCTCCTGCCCAAACTGTTGCCCCTGTGCAGCCGGGTTCTGATCTTTGACAACACCGGTGACAGGGAAGCAGGAACCGCCGCCGTCATCGCCGATCTGGAGGACGGACAGCCCGCGGAACTGTGCCCGAATGCGATCTGGCCGGAAGCGGACATTCTGGCCCTGCTGGAAGGGCGTTATGCCCCCCAGTTGGGCGAGATCTGAGCGGAGCGGGCACACGCCCGGCGGGGCATGTCCCGCGAAATGGCCTGGAATTCCTACTTGCAATCGGGAGGCAAATGTAGTATACTTCTTATTGCTGTGCCGGTGTGTTGGAATGGTAGACGAGGCGGACTCAAAATCCGTTGCCAGCGATGGCGTGTGGGTTCGAGTCCCACCACCGGCACCATAAAATAGCCCTCGAATTGTACAATTCGAGGGCTATTTTATGGTTTTAGCAGCTAAGTCATTGCAAAAGTGCATGTGTTGAAGCACTCAAGCCTCGCACAGTAGGCCTAAAATCTATGATATAGGCTGGTACTCTATAACAATTTTGGGTCAATCACAAATTCTATGGGAAGCGGTTGAAAGCAGTGGAGATTTGAAAATGCACTTTCATTTTTCTTTGAGAGTCTTCTTCTCTATGTAGTGTTTGTTTTTTGAATACACTTCGCTTCGATTTCTTTCTATGCCCTCATCTACCATGCGTATAGTTTCTGCATCGACTTCCTCGTCTGGTCGTCTTTCATAATCGACATTATATCCTAATGAGAACATAACGCCAATTGTGGCATTTGCAAAAACTGATAAAAACCGAGAATCAAAAGAAACCGCAGAACTATCCTCAAAACAATATCGTAGTTGTTTAAATGCATCTGAAATGAGAATGAGTTCAGTATTACGTTTCTGTTCATCACTATATTCTGGAGTTTTTCTCGATACCCAGTCCCATATTGAATGCTGTATGTTTTCTGGCAAAAGGCTAAACAAAACAGCTAAATTATGCTCTTTCTCGTATTTTATATCATTTTTGCTTAGGATTGCTTTAATGGCCAACTCGATTGAAAATGCGCCATTAACAAGAGAAGGAATATAGAACATCATGTTTTCGCATGTATAATATATCTTTTCGAGATGGATATAGGCATTATAAAATGATTTTGCTTGGTAGACTAGAAAATCTTTTCCCATATAGTGTATTCCAGCTTTCAATACAGACTACGTATCTTGTCCAAATAAGCAGTAAACTTCTCCGCAAGCTCTGGCTCCATGATTTTGACCCTGTTCCCGAAGCCGCAAAGCCAAGAGAAGAACTGATCGGACAGTTCCACTTCCGTCATGACGGAGAAATGCTTTTCATCGACCTGACTGTAATGCGCTGCCTTTGTGCCGAAGCGCTCAATCACGGTGTCCAGCAGCGGATTGATGAAGCGCAGGGTGATGTGCTTGCGCTCGCCGCCGATCATACCGAAGACACGCTGGGTGTAGGTTTCAAGGTCCAGCGCTTTGAACGCTTCTTCTCCGTCTCTTGGCTCCCCTGTCGGCGTGACCGCTTTCATGCGGTCCACGCGATAGGTCCGCATTTCCTGTGACCGATCATCAAAAGCCAGAAGGTAATAGTTGCTGTCGTTGATCAGCAAGCGGTAGGGACTGACCTTATACGGCTCCCCCTTTCGGCGGTCAATCGTCTTCGTGACATCCTGAATGCTGTATTTCTGATACTTGAAGGTGATCTTCTCTGGCTCGTGCGGTGCCTCCCTTGACCCTCGGCTCATTGCCTTGTTGATCTCCATGACGCTGTAATAAACCGCCGTATTCGCGGTTTTCGTGCGGTCCGTGAGAAACGCATCATGCAGGATGTTTTCGGCTTGCCACTGGCTCACAAGGCTTGCGGCGACATCGGCAAGGCGCTTCGCTCTCTTTTCGTCGATGAACTTTGCGGAATAGACGCATTCCGCCAGGAGGCGGATGTCATCGGCGGAATAGCGGCGCTGGCGCACGCAGAAGCCCTTGCGGTTCGGGTCGTAGACGATGAACTTTTCGGCCTCGCCGCATTCTGGATCATCTATTGCCTCTTCTGCCTCTTGGATGCTGCATTCGTTCTCCAGCATGTAAAGGACCTTGTTGATCTCGTCGATGTCCCTGTAGATGCTGCGGGGCTCTGTCTCGATGCCGCATTCCTCTTGGAGGTAGTCGATGATGTCCTTTGCCGAAACGGTATGCTCTTCGTCAGACTGCTTCATGAGGTAGTCCAGGACGATGTAGGATTTCAACTTTTGGTGATCGCGTTTGCCGCTACTTGGTGCGCCCATCTCTGCATTCTCTCCTATTTGAGTATGTGCTAATAATAGCACAGGATCGGTAAAAAACAAAGCAGTTCCTAAAAAAAAGCGTTGTAATAGCTTGAAAAAACTGATATACTGTTAAAATCACCAAGTCAAGAGGGTGCTATTATGGAGATTATTGAGAATGTTCAAATTGTGTGCCCAATAAGAGGACAGTTAAAGGTTAATAAGCGCAGCAAGGATGGACTGTCCGCTACTGAAGAGTTTTACCGTGTTGAGGCCATTAAATATCTTCTGAGCAAGGGTTATCCAAAAGAAAATTTTTGGATTGAGCCGATTATAAAACGATTCGGCAACAGTGGAAGGAACAGTTTTAGAAGCGATTTCGCAGTTCTTGATGTTCCTTCTGCTACAATTGGAAATAGCGAGCCTGATACTATTCTCAGCCATGCAATACTAATTTGCGAAGTAAAGCGTGATAACAAGAAAAATGAATATGTAAAAAACACGCAGGTCAAGCCCATGCTCGATTTTGCTATAAAGCAGAGCACAATGGGTTTATATTGGGACAATATTGAAAAGAGAGTCTTCTGGATTGAGATTGAAAATGGAGTCAAGGAGATTAGAGAGGGTCCTATTTCATATGTTCCAAAGTATGGTTTTCCTATCGAAACAACTCCTTTGACATTCAATACCATTTCTCCTGTCGATTCTTTAATTGATACTTTTGATAGGATTGAAGATGTACTCCATCAGGCATCTTTTTCCCCTGAACAGCGATATGAGATTATTTTACAGCTTCTCCTTGCTAAAATATTCGATGAACACGCATTTGAAGTTCGTGGGGATGAACCTCTTGAAATACAGGATTACAAATCTCTTGGGGCAAGTCCCGAAACAGCAAAAAAGAAAGTGGCTGATGTTGTAAAACGCGCCGTTGCCTTTTATGGAAAGCATCTTCCAAACAAGCTGTCAAATACACTTCCTCTTTCAGGTGATACGCTATTTGAAATCTTAAAAATACTTGCGCCAATTAAAATAATCCATTCTAAAAGGGATGTTGTGCAGACATTCTATATGAAATTCGCAAAAGCCCTTTACAAATGGGATATGGCACAGTATTTTACGCCAACAACAGTTACAGATTTTCTCGTTGATATTATTAACCCACAGTTTGGTGAGCATATTGCTGACCCTGCCTGCGGAAGTGCAGATTTTTTGGTTGCAGCGTTCAGGAAAGCAAGATTGTTTAATCCTGGTTTTGCAGATTGTATTTGGGGAATTGATAATTCTTCTAATGCGGTTCAGGTTGCTGTTCTAAACATGCTTCTTAATGGCGATGGAAAAACAAACATTATAAAGGATGATTCGCTTCAAAATATAGGAAAATACCTCGAAAAATATGATGTATTAACCTGTAATCCTCCGTTTGGAACGAAGATCGTCGAAAAAAGAGCCAGTGTTCTATCTCAATTTGATTTAGGATTCGAATGGATAGAAAATGAACAAGGTAAACTTATTAAAACGGATAGCTTGTTAACGCAGCAAGAGACGGGAATACTGTTCGTTGAAGTATGTGTAAAGGAGTGCAGACCTGGCGGTAGGATTGCTATTATCCTTCCGAATGGATATTTGGGCAACAGATCACTTAAATATAAAGTTGTGCGAGAATGGATTTTGAGACACACTCGCCTTGCTGCGATTGTGTCTCTTCCGAGGTTTACATTCAAATCCAGCGGAGCAGATGTTAGCGCAAGTGTTCTTTATTTAGAAAAGCGTGAATTTCCATTAGAGGACTACTCAGAAGATTCTTATCAATTTGCGGTTGAACTAATTGAAAAAGTTGGCTGGGATGCTGGTAACAAAAAAGCTGCGCCAATTTACAAGCGCAATCAAGAGGATGGAAGCCTTATTATTGGTGAAAACGGAGAACCAATAATTGACTGTGATTTTGAAGAAGCTGTCAATCGAATAGTTGCCAGTGATGCAGCTAACTGCTTTGAATGGCTTGCTAAAGGCAGAGACTCATCATCGAGCACTGAGGGCTGGTCCGTTAGTATAGAAAATGTTTACCGTGATGTGGACATTACCCTCGATCCCAAAAGGTACGCAAAAAAAGTTGTAAGACTGAGAAATAGCCTTTTAGGAAAACCTCAATTCTTGCTTGGTGAGCTTGTCGATTTTATCCCTGAAAGACAGAATATCCACGGCAAAAAGGTTTCTGTTCGAAAGTCTGAACTCTATCAATATGTAGAAATTCAAGATATCGGATTTGGTGACTTTCATTCAAAAGAATTAAGAGGGTGGGAATTACCCAGTAGAGCAAAACATTTTTCTGAAACTGGAGATATTTATATCGGATCAATTTGGGGAAGTGCCGTAAAGTGGTGTTATATCCCTATGGGGCTGAGTAATGTTGTCGTTACTAATGGGTGTTTTCGTTGCAGGATAAAACCCAACATGGAAGAGTATCTTCCCGATTTGCTCTCCTACTTCAATAGCGAGGGGTGGGGAGTACAAATGAGAGCCTTATCACGGGGTTCTGATGGCTTGGCTGAGATCTGTGAAGAAGACGCGAAAAATGTTATTGTTCCTCTATTATCTGATGAAGTTAGGGCTGAACTATCTGAATATGTGCATAAGTTGCAGCAGGGAACCACAACACTTAACACCGTAGTTAAGCAAAAAATAAGGGAAAGTCAAGTGCCTTATGGCGATCCCCCAAAGCGTCCAAGTCATATTGTTCTGGTATAAAAGCAAAGTAACATCGGAGCTGTTCCGATGTTACTTTGCTTTTACAGTAGCTTCGCATGACCTTCAATCGCTTTTTCGATCCGCTGAGGCTCGATGCCGATGTAACGCTGCGTGACGGCGGCGGAGCTGTGCTGCAAGAGCCGTTGGACCAAGGCAATGTCATAAAGACAGGGGGACGGTTCTTTTGTCCTTACATCCTAGTCCATACGACATATCATTCAGACAAGCAAGCTGTTGATCGGAGGATGCCCCCATGTCGAGGGCTGCGCATCCCGCGCAAAAAAACGCCCACTCTCCCCTCTTTTCCCCAAAAAAACGCAGGAAATATAAATTCCCGCTTGCTATCGTGACAGTGCAATGATAGAATGAGGGAAACAGAGAGAGGGGGGATTCCATGAATCTCGCAGATACCATCAGACTGTATCACGGATCAAAGGAGATCCTGCGGAAGCCGGAGTTTGGGGCGGGCAGTTTGCACAGGGACTTTGGGCCCGGCTTTTACTGCACGGAGTATCCCGACCTGGCCGCCGAATGGGCCTGCCGCGACGGGGCCGACGGCTACGCCAACTGCTACCGCCTGGACCCCGGCGGGCTGGAGGTGCTGGAGCTGGACTTGCGCCCAGGGAATCTGCTGCGCTGGCTGGCGCTGCTGCTGCGCTACCGGAGCATCACCACCCGGGACCGCCTCTGCGATGAGGCCGCCGCGCTGATCCTGGACCGCTACGACGTGGAGCCGGGGGACTATGACCTGATCCTGGGGCCGCGGGCGGACGATTCTGCCCTGTCCTTCGCCCAGGCCTTCCTGGACAACGCGCTGCCCCTGGGGCTGCTGGGGGACTCCCTGGCGCTGGACCCCTTCGGACAGCAGGTGGTACTGACCAGCCGGAAGGCGCTGGCGCGGCTGGAGTTTGTCAGCCAGGAAGCGGCGGCCTGGACGCGCTATGACCCCATCCGCCGGGGCCGCGACGCCTTGCTGCGCAGCCGCTGGTGCGCCAAACTGGAGCACAAGGGCGCTGCTGAGGGGGACATCTACCTGACCGATCTGCTGAAAGGAGCTGTGCCGGACGATGATTGAAGCCTACAACCCGTGCTATCTTCCCCAGGCCATGCGCAACCTGGGTCTCTGCTTCGACGCGGGGATGCTGCGCATGAAGCCGGAGGACTTCCTGCGGCGCTTCCTGGAGTCCGACCTGGCCAAGGCCTGGGAACAGGGCGATCCCGCTTATCTGGCCGGACGCACAGGCGATGAGCTGTACACCGCCCTCAGTGGGGAGACCGTGGACCCGGACATCCACGACGTGGACCTGACGGCGGAATACTGGTGCGGCCAGATGCTCTGCTACGTCCAGTGGGCCCTGGGGCTCCCCTTTGCCCGGCTCATGGAGGCGGTGCCGCTGTCGGAGCTGCGGAAACTGGCGAAAGACCGCCGGAACGCCGCCCCGGAGGAGATCGCGGCCCTCTATCACAGCCGTCTCTTTCCCCAGCCCGCCCTCAGGCGTCTGCGCCTCAGCCGGAGCCTGAGCCAGTCCCAGCTTGCCCTGGTCAGCGGAGTCAAGATCCGCTCCATCCGCGCCTATGAGCAGGGCGACCTGGACATCTGCCGCGCCCAGTACGACACCCTCCGCGCCCTGGCCGGCGCGCTGAGCTGTACGGTGGAGGAGCTGCTGAGCTGAACACCGCCGCGATTCTGGACAAGCCTTGCGCCGCATTTCCCTTCCCGGTCAATGCGGCGCAATTGTTTTGCTTTTCTCTGATTGCGAACCATCACGAAGCGAAAACTGAGGTGGTATGATAACCATGAAAACGGAGTCCATCCTTGTCCAAACGCTTTGCGTCCCCTGTGGCTGCCGATGCAGATATTGCCTCCTGTCCTGGGACGGGACAGCGGTGGGGGCGGACTGGGAGCAGAGTACGCGCTTTGCCCAGCAGTTTCGGCAATGGCTGCGGAAGAACAGACCGGAGCTGCGCTTCCATTTTGCCTTTGGTTATGCCATGGAGCACCCGGACCTCAGAAACGCGCTGCGCTTTCTGCGTCAGATCGGCAGCCCACAGGCGGAGTTCCTGCAATGCGGCGGAATGCGAATGCGCAGCCGGGCGGAGTGCCAGACACTGGCGCAGATGCTTGCGGAGGAAGGCGTCCAAACGCTCAACTTCACATTCTACGGACTGCCGGACTACCACGACAGGTTTGCAAACCGTCGGGGGGACTTTGCCTTTCTGCTCCGCCTGATGCGTGCGGCGGACGAGGCTGGACTGGCCGTGCGCGCCGGGGTTCCGCTGACGGCTGAGAGCGCGGGGCAGGCGGACGCGCTGCTGGAGCTGCTGCGTCATCAGGTTCCCGGCCTTTCGCTCTCGCTTTTTGTGCCGCACGAAGAGGGCCGGGGCCTCAGCTTGCAAGGCATCCGGTTTTCGGAAAACGATCTCGGCCAACTTTCCCAGGAGGCCCAGGCGTTGCTCAATCGTAAGCTCTACCGCCCGGAGCGGGAGTGGCTGGCAAGCCGGGACTTTCCGGAGGAGACGGGGCGCATGTTGATTCTTTCCCTCCGGCGGGACAACATCCAGCGTTATCTGTCCATGTCCCACGAACAGATCCTGACCGAGGTGGAAGCGCTGGACGACGCCTATTACGCGTCCTTCCCCTCCCTTCCCGCCCTGGCGGAGCGATACGGCGATATGCACGGCGGACGGTTCTACCGGCAGCGGGATCTCTTTTCTCACTATCGCCGTCTCTATGCGGCGGAATACGGCGTCTCTGTCTACGACGTGACGGATGAGCGCCAATCGGGCAGCAGAAGATATTGATATCTCCGGCAACCCATAAAAACAGCCGCCCGCTGACGCGGGCGGCTGCTTTGATTCGCTTTGTGTTCTTCCGAAGTCTCAGCTGCGGGACTTGATCCACTCGATGATGGAGGGGATGATGTCGGTGCGGGACTTGGAGGAGGTATACATGCCGATGTGACCGGTGTTGAACAGCATGAACTGCTTGTCGGTGCTGGAGATGGCATCCATCAGCGGACGGCTGGCGGAGGGAGGCACCAGGTGGTCCTTCTCAGCCACGGCGCAGAGGACGGGCATGTTGATGTTCTTGAGATCGACGCGCTTGCCGCCGAGCTCCAGCTCGCCCTTGATGAGCTTGTTGCCCTGGTACAGATCCTTGGTGAACTGGCTCAGGGTCGCGCCGACCTGGGCGGGGCTGTCGAAGACCCACTTCTCCATGCGGAGGAAGTTCTTCATGAACTCGGGATCGGTCCACTTGTCGGTCATGCCAACGTACTTCTCGACCATGTTGCCCAGGGGCTTCAGGACCAGGTAGGCCACGTTCATCGCATCGCCGGGAACGACGCCGTCGAAGGCATCCACCAGGGAGTCGATGTTCATGAACTTGCTCCAACGGAACAGCAGACCCTCGTTGCCGGAGAAGTCAATGGGGACGACCATGGCGACCAGGTTCTTGATCTTGTCGGGGTGCAGCGCGGTGTAGATGGTGGAGAAGGTGCCGCCCTGGCAGACGCCCAGCAGGTTGATGGCGTCCTTGCCGGTCTCCTTGCGGATGGCGTCCACGGCCTCGTCCATGTACCAGTTGATGTAGTCGTCCATGGTGAGGTACATATCCTCGGCGGTGGGATAACCCCAGTCGATGATGTACACATCCAGACCGGCCTCGAGGAAGCTCTTGATCACGCTGCGGTCAGGCTGCAGGTCCATCATGTACTGACGGTTGACCAGGGCGTAGGTGATCATCAGCGGGGTCTTGATGCGCTTGCGGGCCGGAGCCAGGGGCTTGTAGTGGAACAGACGCATCTTGCCGACGGTCAGGACCACGTCCTTCTCCAGGGTATCGCTGGCGACATCCTCGGGCTTGAGGTTCAGCAGAACGTCCATGCCCTTCATGATGTTGTCCTGCATGTTAATCAGCTGCTCAGAGAACTTCTGGGGGTCGAACTGCTGCATGGCGTTCACAGCGGTCTGCATGACCTTGTTCTGGAACTCGGTGAACTGCTCCATGCCCTCTTCAAAGGGATTCTTCATCTCGTTGCTCATTGTGGCTTAGCCCTCCTTCTTGGTCTCCGCGGCGGGAGCGGTCATGCCGGCGACGGCGCGGGACAGGTCGCGGACCTCCTTGCGCAGGTCGTAAACGGTCTTGTACAGGCTCTTCATGTCGGTGTTGGTGGGGATGGGCAGAGCGGACAGGGCGCGCTCATAGACCTTGTTCATGGCGATGGTGTACTGAGAGTACTTGTCGGCGAAATCGTCGAAGACCTTGGCGAACTCGTCGGTGCTGAACAGCTTCAGCAGGGAATCCTCGGTGGTCTTGTACCACAGGTTATAGAAGTCACGGAAGGTGGAGAAGCTCTTGCCTTCGGCGATGCCCTTCTGGTAGGACTCGACCAGATCCTTCATGGAGTCGCCCAAGGAGGTCATGACGGTGCTGGCCAGCTCGCCGCTGGAGAACATGGCCTTGTAGTAGGCGTTGATGGCCTGCATCTGCTCCTCGTTGGCCTCGCGGTTCAGGCCCAGACCCATCATGTTCAGGTACTTGCCGATGGTCTCGTCGTACTTTTCATTGAACTGCTTGAAGAAGTCGTTGTAAGCGCTCATGTCGCCGGAAGCGATGCGGCTCATGATGCCCTGATCCAGCTCCATCCAGGGAGCCAGGGTCTGCTTGTAGAAGTTGACGCAGTTGTCCATCAGCTCCATGGGCTTGCCGATGACGTTGTTGGCGCCGGCGGGCAGGACACCCTTGAACATATCCTGCATCAGGTCCATGTACTTCTCCTGGAAGTCCTTGGCGAAGGTCACGGGGTTGCTCATGCCCTTCCACATCTCGAACACCTTGGTGTACAGCTCCATGCCGGGGATCTTGTAGGGGAACATGCTGGAGAAGTCGCCCATGTTGGGGATCATCGGGGAGAAGGTCTTCCAGAAGTTCTCGAGGCCGGGGACCATGGACTGGAAGTTCTTCCAGTACTCAGCGCCCTGATCCTGGAGGTTCTTCCAGAACTCGGTCGGGTTGGTCAGGCCGGCGGGGGCGAAGGTCTTCCAGTACTCCTGCAGGTTGGGGGTGGCGTTCTGGAACATCTGCTGATAGGTGTCCATGCCGGGGATCTTGCTCATGTTGTCGGTCCAGGTCTTGAAGAACTGCTGCTGATAATCCAGAAAGGGATTGTTGCTCATGTGAGTACCTCCTGTTGTGCTCTTTTTTATGATCGGTTTTGGTTTGGTCAGTCGGCGTTCGTGCGGCCTTGTGCCGCCCGGTCCGCCATGCCGAATCGCTATAGTATCCAGCGATAGAAATTATACCCCAAACTTCCGATTCTGTCAAACGATTTGCCGCATTTTTCTTGTAAAAGTGGAAAGTTTTATAAAAACGGCAATTTTTCCCCGACAGACCTTGCAAGTGATGTGAAAAAACGCTAGAATAGGGAAAGCTTCCCGCCTCCAGGGCGGGTCGAATCCTGAAAACTTGGCGGTGATCTCAAATTATGTACCAACAGCGCTTCCTCGAAACAGACCGATTGCGCACCAGCTACTATCGTGCGGGCGAGGGGCATTCCCGTCGTCTTCTGCTGCTCCACGGCAACCTCTCCTCGGCCGCTTTTTACCTTCCGCTCTTTGCCCGCCTGTCCCGCAGCTGGGACGTGTGCGCGCCCGACCTGCGCTGCTTCGGGGACACGGAGGACGCGCCCCTGGACGCCACCCGGGGCTACCGGGACTGGAGTGACGACATCTTCGCGTTCTGCCGCGCCTTGGGCTGGGAACGCTTCACCCTCTGCGGCTGGTCCCTGGGCGGCAACGTGGCCATGCAGTTCGCCACGGACCACCGGGACATGGTGGAGCGCCTGATCCTCATCGCCCCCGGCAGCCCCTACGGCTTCGGCGGGACCTACGGCGCGGAGGGCACTCCCTATCACCCCCTGGGCCTGGGCTCCGGCGGCGGCGTGGCCAACCCCACCCTGGTGAACTTCGTCACCCAGCACAGCCGCACGGTGCTGCGCGAGCTGCTCCAGCACTACTACTTCAAGCCCCCCTTCCGCCTGAGCTGGCGCTGGGAAAACCTCTTCATCCAGGAGATCGGCAAGATGAAGCTCGGCGAAACCAGCTATCCCGGCAGCTTCACCGTCTGCCCCCGCTGGCCCTTCGTGGTGGCCGGGCAGCGGGGCGTCCTGAACGCCATGAGCCCCCAGTACGCCAATCTCTCGGCCCTGCTGGAGCTGGAGGACAAACCGGAGATCCTCTGGGTCCGGGGGGACAGCGACGACATCGTCAGCGACCAGAGCATGATGGACTTCGGCTATCTGGGCCAGATCGGTCTGGTCCAGGGTTGGCCGGGAGAACTGGTCTATCCGCCCCAGCCCATGATCGCCCAGACCCGGCACTTCTTCGACCTGTACCGCCAGCGCGGCGGCAGCGTCCGGGAGGCGATCATTCCCGGCGGCCACATGTGCGCCCTGGAGAGCCCGGAGGCCTTTTTCCGGGAGCTGGACGCCTTCACACCCATCGCGCCGGTGGAGTGAGTGGAATACCATATATCGTATCGTTGCGCATGGGGCTTCCGCCAGATGGAAGCCCCATGCGCAACTTTGGCAGCGCCGCTCTTCTTTCATCGCCCACCGGGCGCGCTGCGGATGCGTCCATCCGCAGCGCGCCCGGATTTTTCGCATGGGACGGGCACGCCGTCGGGCTTACAGCGTCATATCCTCCATCAGCGGAACAAAGCTGCCCTCCTTCACATAGAACAGCCGCAGGCTGTCGGTTTCCGCTCCGGCGTCCCCCAGGTCCAGCAGCTGCAGCGCGCCGTCCGGCAGGTCCAGAGTCCAGACCCGGACGCGCACGCAGCGGCCGGCGCTGTATTCCGCCGCCACCAGGGTGTCGGACATGGTCTCCCCGCTGCGGTTGAAGACCCGGATGCTGCGGGTCTCCGGCTCCAGGGCGAAGGTGTCCAGCCCGTCCAGGGGCAGCAGACGCACCGTGTCCTCCAACTCTGCGCCCTGGCCGTACAGCGGAGCATCGGTATGACAGTACACTGTGATGTCATCTCCGGCGAAGCTGTCAAACTCGGCCCGGATCGCGTGGCTCACGGCGTAGATCCGCTCCAGCCCCGCGGCCCCGGCAAAGCAGCCGTCTCCCAGGACCTCGGTGCTGTCGGGCACGACGAAGAAACTCCGTTTGGAGCCCAGGGGATAGCGCAGCAGGGTCTCCGGCTCCCCCTCCCGCTGGACATAGAGCACCCCGTCCCGGACGAAGAGCGGCCCTTCTCCGGTCACGGCGAAGGCGCTCAGATTGGGCATCTCGGTCAGGGCCCCGGCGCCCAGGGTCTCCAGGTCGGCGGGCAGACTCAGGCTGCCGTGGATCGTCGCGCCCCGGAGGGCGTCCCGGCCCAGCTGGCGGAGTCCCGCGCCCAGGTCGATGCTGCGGCAGTCCGCCCCGCGCAGGGCGTTGCGCCCGACGGTGACCACGCTGTCCGGCAGCGTCACCGACTCACAGACGCAGTTTTGCAGCGCCCCATGCCCAGGGCGGTGACGGCGCAGCCCAGGTATTGTTCCGGAACCCGCAGCGCCCCGTCGTAGTCCGGGTCCGCCAGGCCGGTGACGGTCATCTCCGTCCCGTTCTGGCGATAGGTGAGCAGACCGTCGCTCAGGTCCGCCTCCCCCTCGTAGAGAAACAGCGCCTCGATACGCTGGTTTTCCAGCACGCGCTCGAAGAAGAAGTTGTCGGGCAGTTCCTCCAGCTCCGCGCCGTTGACCCGGAGGGAGACCAGGCGGAAGTCCGCGTCCGGGACCAGACGGAAGGACAGATTGCTGCCCGCCGGGCCGCTGGTGGTCCCCTCCACGGTGCAGCCGCCCTTGATCTCCAGCTCCGCTTCCACCTCCGGCAGATCCACCGCCGCCACGTCGAAGAAGTCCACGTCGTAGCGCAGCTCCGCCGCGCCGCCGCCCTTTTTCTCCAGGCCGGTGACAACGACGCTGTAGCGCCCGTCGAAGCCCTCGGCGTCCCAGTACAGGCGGCCGGGAGTGAAGATGATGCAGTTGTTCACGCCGTAGTTGCCGGTGTCCACGTGGAAATAGGGCTCCTTGTTGTCCGGGGTATCCCGGTCCGCGCCCTGGTCCAGGGTCCAGCTGGCCCCATCGGTCTCCCGGGTAATCGTGACCGTGATCTGTGCTTCCTTGGGGACTTCAAAGCGGTTGGGGTTCAGCATGATGCTCCAGGGGTCGGCCATGCCCAGCAGCTCCGCAGGGAACAGGCCGGAGGCGGGCCAGGCCACGAAGTCATAGTCCACCCGCGTCCGGGGGAAGTCCCCGTCGGCGGAGAAGCTGCGGGTGACGATGTAGTATTTGTTGCTTTCGCTGATGGCCTCGCCGAAGCCCACCCACATGGTCTGATAGGGGTTGATGAGCCAGCGGCGGTGCCCCAGGCTGCGCATACTGGCGGCGCTGTTGTCGGACATACAGCCGTTCAGGGCGCTGATGAGGTAGTTGGCCCCGGCGGGACCCGTGCGGGAGGAGATGTTGCTGGACGCCACCGCCGTCAGGCCCATGTCATAAAAGTCATCTTCCATGCCCTCCGGCTGCGCGGGGCTGAGGCTCAGCTTGTCGTTCGCCGCCAGCAGC
>JAFXXH010000007.1 GCA_017542425.1 Oscillospiraceae bacterium
GGCCATCGACCTGGTGGACGAGGCCTGCGCCATGATCCGCACGGAGATCGACTCCATGCCCACGGAGCTGGACGTGATCCGGCGGCACATTATCCAGCACGAGATCGAGGAAGCCGCCCTGAAAAAGGAGGACGACCCCCTTTCCCGGGAGCACCTGGGGGAGATCCAGCGGGAGCTGGGGGATCTGCGGGAGGAATTCAACGCGAAGAAGGCCCAGTGGGACAACGAGAAGGCCGCCATCGGCAAGGTGCAGAAGCTCCGGGAGGAGCTGGACGCGGCCAACACGCAGTTGGAGCAGGCCCAGCGGAGCTATGACCTGAACCGGGCCGCCGAGCTGCAATACGGCAAAATCCCGGAGCTGCGCCGGGCGCTGGAGGAAGAGGAGCGCGTGGCCAACGAGGGCCGCGCCCGCTCCCTGCTGCGCAACAAGGTGACGGAGGAGGAGATCGCCCGGATCATCCAGCGCTGGACCGGCATCCCTGTGGCCCGGCTGATGGAGGGCGAGCGGGAGAAGCTGCTGCATCTGGAGGACATCCTGCACCGGCGCGTCATCGGCCAGGACGAGGCCGTGCGCCTGGTCAGCGAGGCGATTTTGCGCTCCCGGGCCGGCATTGCGGACCCGGACAAACCCATCGGCTCCTTCCTCTTCCTGGGCCCCACCGGCGTGGGCAAGACGGAGCTGGCCAAGACCCTGGCGGAAGCGCTGTTCGACAGCGAGCGCAACCTGGTGCGCATCGACATGAGCGAGTACATGGAGAAGTTCTCCGTCTCCCGGCTCATCGGCGCGCCTCCCGGCTATGTGGGCTACGAGGAGGGCGGCCAGCTCACCGAGGCCGTGCGCCGCAAGCCCTACAGCGTGGTGCTGTTTGACGAGGTAGAGAAGGCCCACCCGGACGTGTTCAACGTGCTGCTCCAGGTGCTGGACGACGGGCGCATCACCGATAGCCAGGGGCGCACCGTGGACTTCAAGAACACCATCCTGATCCTGACCAGCAACCTGGGCAGCCAGTTCCTGCTGGACGGCATCGACGAGACGGGCGAGATCCGGCCCGAAGCCCGGGCCCAGGTGGACGCGCTGCTCCGTCGCTCCTTCCGCCCGGAGTTCCTGAACCGCCTGGACGAGATCGTGTTCTACAAGCCCCTGACGCGGGAGAACATCACCCACATCATCGACCTGCTGCTCTCGGACCTGAACCGCCGCCTGGCGGACAAGCAGCTCCATGTGGCGCTGACCGACGCGGCCCGGCAGTTCATCATCGACCAGGCCTACGACCCGGTCTACGGTGCGCGCCCCCTGCGCCGCTTCGTGCAGCACGGCGTGGAGACCCTGATCGGCCGGAAGATCATCGAAGGCCAGGTCCAGCCCGGCAGCACCCTCACCGTAGACTGCGCCGACGGCGCCCTCCAGGTAAAATGAGTCAATGGGAACGGTTCTTTTTGACTCACGAAGCGCAAAGGAACCTCCCATCGGCTTCCTGCCGGCCCCCGGAACCAGCTTGTTCCGGGGGCCTTTCCCCGTCCATCGACAAAAAAGCGCGACAGAATGTTCCCCCAAACCCGTTGCCTCCCGCGAAAAAGCGTGGTAAACTGTGAAAAAAGAGAGAGGGGGCGCACGCTGGGATGGAACCGATTCGCGTGTTTCTGCTGGACACCTCCCGGGATTATCTCGTTCTGCTGCGGGAAGCCTTGGGCCGTGAGCCGGATCTGCTGGTGGAGGATGTATCGCGGGACGGACTGACGGCGTATGAAAAACTCAGCGCGCAGCGCCCGGACGTGCTGGTGACGGAGCTGGTGCTGCCGGGCCTGGACGGGCTGGGTCTGCTGCGGCGGCTGAAAAGCGAGGACATGATGCCGCCTGCCATTGTGCTGTCAGGCTTCTATACCGACCGGATGTCCCAGGCCCTGAGCCGCCTGGGCGTGGCGGCCTTCCTGCCCAAGCCCTGCAGCGTGACCGAGCTGACCCAGCGCATCCGGGAGGCGGCGGAGGGCAGAGTGCGCCTCAGCGGGACGGACCTGCTGATCCGCGACGCGCTGCTGGACTTCGGCATTCCCGCCCACCTGAGCGGATACCGCTATCTCCACTCCGCCGTGCGCCGCACGATGGAGGACAGGAGCGTGCTGCGGGGCATCACCAAGATCCTCTACCCGGACATCGCACGGGAGTTTTCCACCACCGGCCACTGTGTGGAGCGCTCGATCCGCTCGGTGGTGTCCCGGGGCTGGGAGACCGGCTCCCCGGAGCGGCGGCGAAACCGCTTCGGCACGCTCTTCGACAGTCTGGACTCCGCCCCCAGCAATGCCCGTTTCATCGCGACCATGGCGGAATACCTCCAGATCGGCTACGCCCGTACCGAGTTCCGGGACCGCTCCGCCGGGTTCTGAGGGGGGAATCCGGCGCATAGAAAAAAACTGCCATTGCGGGCCAAAACCGGCCCGCAATGGCAGTTTTTGAAAAGAGGGCGGAGTTCAGTCGTGCTTGCTCCGCACGACCACGTTGCCCTTGTCCTTCCAGATGCAGCCTTCCGGGACCACGCCCCGGACGCAGCTGATGGGATAGACGCTGGCGTCCCGTCCCAGGATGGTGCCGGGGTTCAGGACGCTGTTGCAGCCCACTTCCACCCGGTCGCCCAGCATGGCGCCGACCTTCTTCCGGCCGGTCTCGATCTGTTCGTCGGCACTGTGGATGACCACAAGCTGCTTGTCGCTCTTCACGTTGCTGGTGATGCTCCCGGCTCCCATGTGGCTGCGGTAGCCCAGGATGGAGTCGCCCACATAATTGTAATGGGGCACCTGAACCTTGTCGAAGAGGATGACGTTTTTCAGCTCCGTGGAGTTGCCCACCACGCAATCGTCGCCCACCAGGGCGCTGCCCCGGATGAAGGCGCACTGGCGCACCTCGGTCCGGTGGCCGATGATGCAGGGACCGCCGATGTAAGCGCTGGCGAAAACTTTGGCGTCCTTCGCAATCCAGACGTCCTCGGCGGGGTGGTCATACTCCGCCGGGTCCAGGCCCGCGCCCAGGGAGAGGATCAGGTCCTTGATCCCGGCCAGGGCTTCCCAGGGATAAGTGAAGCCCTTCAGATAGTCGGCGGCCAGGCTGTGCTCCAAATCGTAAAGTTCCGGGATGGTGTAGATCATTTTTTCACCTCGATCAGATGTCCGCTGCGCTCCATGGCGGCGATGATGGCGTCCACCATCTCCTCGCAGACCTCGTCGCTTCCGGCCTCGCTCATGACCCGCAGCACCGGCTCCGTGCCGCTCTTGCGCAGCAGGACCCGGCCGTTGTCGCCCAGGGCGGCGGTGCAGTCGTCCACGGCCTTCCGGACCTCAGGGTCGTTCATGGTGCCGTCCTTGTCGTCCACTACCACGTTTTTCAGCACCTGGGGATAGCTGGTGACGGCGGCGGCCAGGACGCTCAGGGGCAGCTGGGTCTCGATCATCACGCCCATGAGCATGATGGCGGTGATGAGCCCGTCGCCGGTGTGGGCGTACTTGCGGAAGATGATGTGGCCGGACTGCTCGCCGCCGATCAGGTGGTCGTTGGCCTTCATGTTCTCATAGACGTAGCGGTCGCCCACGGCGGTCTTCTCATAGGCGATGCCCGCCCGGTCCAGGGCCTTATACAGGCCGAAGTTGCTCATGATGGTGGTGACCACGGTGTTGCTGTAGAGCTGACCACGGTCCTTGAAGTGCTTGGCGCAGATGTACATGATCTTGTCGCCGTCCACCACCTCGCCGCGCTCGTCCACCGCCAGGCAGCGGTCGGCGTCGCCGTCGAAGGCAAAGCCCACGTCCAGCTTGTTCTCTCTCACATAGGCGCGCAGGCCCTCGATGTGGGTGGAGCCGCAGCCGGTGTTGATGTTCACGCCGTCGGGGGCGTCGTTGATGACGTAGGTCTTCGCGCCCAGGGCGTCAAACACCGCCCGGCCGATCATCCAGGCGCTGCCGTTGGCGCAGTCCAGACCCACTTTGTGGTTCTCGAAGCTGCGGGTGGCCAGGCTGGTCAGGTAGCCGATGTAGCGGTTGCGGCCGGAGTAGAAGTCGATGGTCTTGCCCACGGCGTCCCGCACGGCCCAGGGGAGGGTGGCGGGCTCTCCGTCGATGTAGCGCTCCAGCTCGTCCTGCAGGGCGTCGTCCATCTTTTCGCCGTCGCCGTTCATCAGCTTGATGCCGTTGTCATAGAAGGGGTTGTGGCTGGCGGAGATCATCACGCCGCAGTCGAAACGCTCGGTGCGGGTGATGAAGCTGACGCAGGGGGTGGTGGTGACGTGCAGGAGATAGGCGTCCGCGCCGGAGGCCGCGATTCCGGCGGCCAGGGCGTTTTCAAACATATAGGAGGAACGGCGGGTGTCCTTGCCGATGACGATGCGCGCATCGCTGCGGTTCTGACGGGGTCCGTAGTACCAGCCCAGGAAGCGCCCGATCTGGAAGGCGTGCTCGGCGTTGAGTTCCCGACCCGCCATGCCGCGAAAGCCGTCTGTCCCGAAGTATTTGCCCATGGTGTGCAGCTCCTTTCAATTCAAAAAATACAAGATGATATTATAGTACCGGGCCGAAAGAAAGTCAATTGCTTCAAACAAAAAACCTTGCCGTTGCAGGGAAAGGGCTATGGATGGGATTGGTCAGAAAGCCGTGGAACGCGCTGGAAAACCTGCATCTTTTTATGCACAATGGCGTGCTTTCCCAAGGAGATTCTCCTTGAAAAATCTCCTTTCCTGTGATATATTGAACTAGACTGTATGGTATCCCTCCCTTTTTCGCAGGGTGGAGCGGAACGCCATACCTCCCCCCGGAGCGATGATCCCATCATTACATACACAGGAGGAACATCATGAGTGAGACGAGAACCGAGCAGGCCGAATACGAGATTGACCTGCTCCAGCTGGGAAAGGCGCTGTGGCATCGGATCGTGCTGATCCTGCTGGCCGGTGCGCTTGCAGCGTCCATCGGCTATCTCTATACCCGGTTTTATGTCACGCCACTGTACCAGTCCACCGCCACATTCTATGTCAACAACAAGTCCATCAGCGTGGGCAGCAACTCCCTCAGCCTGTCCACCGGCGACATCAACGTGTCCAAGAGCCTGGTGAACACCTACATCGTCATTCTCCGCTCCCGCACCACGATGAATGAGGTGATCGAGAAGACCGGCGTGCCCTACAGCTACAGCAAACTGCGGAGCATGATCTCCGCTTCCAGCGTGGACAACACAGAGATCTTCCAGATCAAAGTGACGGGACCGGACGCGGCGGAGACGGAACAGATCGCCAACTGCATCGCCCTGGTGCTGCCGGAGACCGTCGCCTCCATCGTGGACGGCACCAGCGTGCGCATCGTGGACTATGCCGTGGAACCCTCGGCTCCGTCCTCGCCCAGTTACACCCGCAATGTGGTCCTCGCCTTCCTCATCGGCTTCGCCCTGGCCGCTGCCGTGGTAATCATCCGCTTCCTGACGGACGACACCATCCACACGGAGGACTATCTGACCGAAAATTACAGCGCCATTCCGCTGCTGGCCGTGGTCCCCGATCTCCAGGGAGGGCATACCAAGGGTTACGGCAGTCATTACGGTTACGGTTATGGTTACGGTTATGGCTACGGCTCGTCTTACGGAGACAAGAGCCGAAAAACCTGACGGAGCTGGCGGGAAAGGATCGATATTATGGCTAAGAAAAAGAATCAGACCGTGAAACAGCCCCTGACCAACGATGTGGAGGCGTTTTTCGGCAAGAACAAGAGCTTTGCCGCTACGGAGGCATACAAGCTCCTGCGTACCAACATCCAGTTTTCGTTTTCCACGGAGACCAAATGCCCGGTCATTGGCGTGACCAGCTCCCTGCGCGGCGAGGGCAAGAGCACCACCAGCATCAACCTGGCCGTCGCCCTGGCCGAGACCGGCAAGCGCGTCCTGCTGATCGACGCAGACATGCGTCTGCCCTCCGTGGCGGAGAAGCTGAATCTGGAGCTTTCCCCCGGCCTGTCCAATCTGCTGGTGGAGCAGCTGGGCATGAAGCAGAAGTTTTCCAACGTGGAAACGCTGGACATCCTCACTGCGGGCAACCCGCCCCCCAACCCCTCGGAGCTGCTGGGCGGCCAGCGCATGGAGTCCTTCCTCAACGAGCAGAAGCAGAACTACGCCTACATCGTCATGGACCTGCCTCCGGTCACCAGCGTCTCCGACGCGCTGACCGTCTCCCGCGTTCTGGACGGCCTGCTGTTGGTGATCCGGGGCGACTATGCAAGCAAAAAGGCCCTGAACGAGACCCTGCGCCAGATGAAGCTGGCCAACGTCCACATCATCGGCTTTGTCTACACCTTCGCCGGCGGCCGAGGCAAGGGTTACTACAGCAAATACGGCAAGTATGGCAAATACGGCAAATACGGCAAAGACTACGGTTACGGCTACGGTTACGGAGAAAAAGCCGGAAAAACGAACGCGAACAGCGAGAAAGTCAGCGCATCAAAATGATCGATTTCCATTCCCATTTCCTGCCCCGAATGGACGACGGCAGTTCCAGCGTGGAGGAATCCCTGGAGATGCTCCGCAGCAGTCTGGAGCAGGGCGTAGAGGTCATGGCGGCGACCCCCCATTTCTACGCCTTCCGGGAGGACCCGGACAGCTTCCTGGAGCGCCGTGCCGCCGCCTTTGCCAAACTCCCCCTGGCCGACGCGCCGCATCCCAAGCTCCTGCTGGGCGCGGAGGTGTACTATTTCGACGGCATGAGCCACAGCGAAAGCCTTCGCCGTCTGACCCTGGAGGGCACCCGCTACATCCTGATCGAGATGCCCTTCTCCCGCTGGAGCGAGCACATGGTGGACGAGGTGCTGCGCCTCCGGGACCGGCTGCGGCTGAAACCCTATCTGGCCCACATCGAGCGCTATCTCCACGCACAGCGGGGAACAGGATACATAGATCGCTTTCTGCAGGAGGGGATGCTGATCCAGTGCAACGCGGAATTCTTCCTCACCCGCTCCACCGTGCGCAAGGCCCTGAAGATGCTCCGAAACGGGCAGATCCACATCCTGGGCTCCGACGCCCACAACATGGCTGAGCGCGCCCCGGAACTGGGGAATGCCGTCTCCCTGATCCGCTCCGAGCTGGGCGACCGGGTCCTGGAGGATCTGGACGCCAACGGACGCGCCATGCTCCAGTCGGTCCTGGCCGGAGGGAATGTACAATGAAAACGAGTCGGATCTGGATCGTCGCGGTGCTGCTTGCGCTGCTGTGCGTCGGCACGGCGCTGGCGCTGTATCTGTCCCAAGGCGAGACCACGCCTTCAGAACCCGGGGAAACGTCCGCGCCGGCGCAGCGCGAGACCCAGCCTGTGGAGCATACGCCTGAAGCGGTGCCGGGACAGAGCGCCGCGCCCGAAGCGCCCTCTCCGGTGGAACAGACCGGAGAGAGCACCGAGACGCCTGGAGCGGATTCCCCCGCTCCGACGGAAAGCGCCGCGCCCGGTCCCGATGAGAGCGCCGCGCCCACGCCGACAGAGCGCGCCACGCCCGCGCCGTGGGCGTCTCAAACGCCCGCCCCGGGTGTGATCCATACGCCTGTTCCGGGAGAGCGTCATACGCCCGCCCCACAGGACAGCGCCGCGCCCGTGCCCACCGCGCCCACGCAGCCGGGCACACATACGTCGGCCCCGTCCGACACCGCAGCGCCGACTGCACCTGCGACCCACAGCCCCGCCGCTGGAAATCCGACGCAGACCCCGTCGCCCGCCCCTCCCGCGCCCACCGTGCCGGTATCACCCGGCGGGAGCGGGCAGGATGCGGCCCGCATCAACGAGTTGTACGCCTCCCTGAACGCGCTGCGGAGCGCTGCGATTTCGCAACTGGCCGCGCTGGCGGATCAGGCGGAGGCAGAGTGGCTGTCCATCCGGGACAAGCATCCCTCCAGAAAGAGGTTTGTCATGAGGTATTATGATCAAGCTACCGAACTAGAGGCCTCCTACGACGCCCAGGTGGACGCGCTGTGCAACGAACTGCAATACCTGTTGAACAAAACCGGAGGAGATCCTTCCGCGGTGCGCCAGATCCGTGCGGAGTATGAAGCGGAGAAGGAGAGTGCCCGGTCTGCGTATTACCAGCGCTTTCTTTCGCTGCTGGCTTAAGACAGACACCGATGGAGACCGGCTTTCGGGGCAGGACCGGATGATGTTACTTGAGAGGATGACCCAGTTATGGACAAGCAAAAGACCGGAAAACGAATCCGCTCGCGCAAATGGTTGGTGAACGCGCTGCTTCTGGTGCTGTACGACCTGATCGCCATTCACGCAGCGTTTTTCCTTGCGCTCTGGATTCGATTCGACTGCCGCTACCTCTCCATTCCGGCTATGTATTTGCAGCACTATCTGGGTTCCGTCAGTATTTCTGCTGTGGTGACCGTGGCGCTGGGCTGGATGATTCATGTGTACCGCAGCGTCTGGCGCTACGCCAGCTATTCTGAACTGGTTCGGACCCTGTTTGCCGCGGTCCTGGGCGCAGTCGTACATTGCGTTTTGGTCACTGTGTTGGGCGGGAGAATGCCCCAGTCCTACTATCTCTGGGGCAGCATCCTCCAGGTTTTGCTGATGGTGATTCCCCGCTTTTCGCTTCGCCTTCTGATGTTCTTCGCGGATCGTCTGGAGCGGGACCGGGAGTTGGGTGGCCGCGTCATGCTGATTGGCGCGGGCAGCGCGGGCCAGATGCTCCTCCGGGACATCAACCGCACCCGTAAGATCCACGACAAAGTGGTCTGCATCATCGACGACGACCCGAAGAAGTGGTACCGTTACATCGAGGGCGTGCCCGTGGTGGGCGGTCGGGACGAGATTCTGCTTTACACGGAAAAGTACAAGGTCAACAAGATCTACCTGGCCATTCCCTCCGCCTCTGCGGCGGACCGGCGGGAGATTCTGGACATCTGCGACAAGACGAGCTGCGAACTGAAACAGCTCCCCGGCCTGTTCCAGCTGGTGCTGGGTCAGGTCACGGTCAGCGACATGAAGGACGTGTCCGTGGAGGACCTGCTGGGCCGGGAACCTATCCGCACCGACATGGAGGAAGTCTACGACTTCATCAACGGCAAGGTGGTGCTGGTCACCGGCGGCGGCGGCAGCATCGGCAGCGAACTGTGCCGCCAGATTGCGGCCCACGCCCCCCGGCAGCTCATCATTTTCGACGTATACGAAAACAACGCCTACGACATCCAGCTGGAGCTGAAAGAGCGCTACCCGGACTTGGATCTGGTCACGCTCATCGGCTCCGTGTGGGACAGCCGCCGGATGTTCCAGGTCTTCGAGTATTACCGGCCTCAGATCGTCTATCACGCTGCGGCCCACAAGCACGTTCCCCTGATGGAGGACAGCCCCAACGAAGCCATCAAGAACAACGCCATCGGTACTTACAAGACCGCCTACGCCGCCATGGTCCACGGCTGCGAACGCTTTGTGCTCATCAGTACGGACAAGGCGGTGAACCCCACCAACATCATGGGCGCCTCCAAACGCCTGTGTGAGATGATCATCCAGAGCTTTGACGCCAAAATTCGTGCCGGGCGGGCCGCGGAGATTCCGCAGCTTTTCACCCACGGCATGGTCAAGGCCAACCGCAGCCCCATCAGCCCGGAGGAGTTTCGCCGCGTCAAAACGCAGTTTGTGGCGGTGCGCTTCGGCAACGTGCTGGGCAGCAACGGCTCCGTGATCCCCATCTTCAAGCGTCAGATCCAGGCCGGCGGCCCGGTGACCGTGACGCATCCCGACATCATCCGCTACTTTATGACCATTCCGGAGGCGGTGAGCCTGGTAATGCTGGCCGGGACCTACGCCCAGGGGGGCGAGATCCTGGTGCTGGACATGGGCAGCCCGGTGAAGATCGACACCCTGGCCCGGAACCTGATCCGGCTCAGCGGTTTCCGCCCGGACGTGGATATCAAGATCGAGTACACCGGCCTTCGGCCCGGCGAGAAGCTCTATGAGGAAAAGCTCATGGCCGAGGAGGGTCTGCGCAAGACCCAGAACGACCTGATCCACGTGGGTTGCCCCATCCCCTTTGACACCGAGCACTTCCTGGCCCAGCTGGAGGACCTGATGAACGCCGCCTATCAGAACCGCCGCGACATCCGCGCGCGGGTGGCGGAGATGGTCTCCACCTATCACCCTGCTCGGTCCAAGGCGGAGCCGGAGATCGACTCGAGGTATCTGGAACTGGTTTCCGGGGGAGATCAATGAGCGCAGCCCCAAAAAACCGACGGCAGAGTCTGCGGTGGAGTCCCTGGCTGCTGGCGGCCACGGTCGTCACACTGCTGCTGATCTGGGGTCAGTCCGTCCTGCCCGTGTCGGGTTCTGCGAAGGAAAGCGGCTGGTTGCTGCATACGGTGGTCAATCCCGCGCTGCGTTTCCTGGGCTTTGCGGAGATGCGTCAGACCCTGCTGCGCAAGCTGGCCCATGTTTCGGAGTTTGCCCTGTTCACATTCTGCCTGACCTTGCTCCTGCGCGGCCGCGTAGTCCAGACGCTGGGCATCGGCTTCATCGCCGGGGCTCTGGACGAGAGCATCCAGCTTTTTTCCGACCGGAGTGCGGAAGTGCGGGACATTTGGATTGATTTTGTCGGCGTGGTTTTGGGTACGCTGCTGGGTACGCTGCTTTGGCGTCTCACCCATAGACAAGCGAAAACAGACGCCCATCGGAAAAGGAAATGACATTCATGAGAGACTTTTTGCACGATCCGGCTTTTGCCGGAATGGAACCGTTTTCTTCCAAACTGTGGTTGGCCTCCCCCACCATGCACGGGGACGAGCAGCGCTGGGTGGATGAGGCGATCCGCACCAACTGGGTCAGCACCGTCGGCGCGAACATCGACGAGATCGAGAAGCAGGTGGCAGCCTATGTGGGCTGCAACTACGCCGTGGCGCTGACCTGCGGGACCGCAGCGCTCCACCTGGCCACAAAGCTGGCCGGGGAGAAGCTCTACGGTCAGGCCAGGCCGAATCAGGGGACGCTGCAAGGGCATCGTGTGTTCTGCAGCGACATGACCTTTGACGCCAGCATCAACCCCGTGGCCTACGAGGACGGGGAAGCCGTCTTCATCGACACGGAGAGCGACACCTGGAACATGAGCCCGGAGGCGCTGGAGCAGGCGTTCGTGCTGTACCCGGAGGTAAAACTGATCGTCGTCGCGCATCTTTACGGCACGCCCGGCAAGATGGACGAAATCAAAGCGATTGCCGACGCCCACGGCGCGCTGATCGTGGAAGACGCCGCGGAAAGTCTCGGCGCGAAGTATCTCCTGCATGGAAACTGGATTGAAACCGGTGCCCTCGGCGACAACAACGCCATCAGCTTTAATGGCAACAAGATCATCACCGGCTCGGCGGGCGGGATGTTCCTGACCGACTCCAAAGAAGACGCGGACAAAGTTCGCAAGTGGTCCACCCAGAGCCGTGAGGCCGCCCCCTGGTATCAGCATGAGGAGATCGGCTACAACTACCGCATCAGCAACATCGTTGCGGGCGTGGTGCGGGGGCAGATCCCGTACCTGGAGGAACACATTGCCCAAAAGCGGGCGATCTGGGAGCGCTATGAAAAGGGGCTTGCAGACCTTCCGGTCAAGATGAACCCCTGGGATCGGGAGAAAAGCGTCCCCAACTTCTGGCTGTCCTGCCTGACTGTCAACGAGGAGGCCATGGCCCCCTTTGTGCGCGGGGAGCAGGACGAACTTTGGCAGCACACGCCCGGAAAGAGCAGCCCCGGCGAGATTCTGGCGGCCCTGGCCGCGTTCAACGCCGAGGGCCGCCCCATCTGGAAGCCCATGCACATGCAGCCCATCTACCGGAGCAATCCCTTTGTAACGGTGGAGGGGAACGGACGCGGGAGAAGCAATGCCTACATCGCAGGTTCCGGCGTGGACGTGGGGGCGGACATTTTCCGCCGGGGGCTGTGTCTGCCCAGCGACAACAAAATGACGGCGGATCAGCAGGAGCGGGTGATAGAGATCATTCATGCGTGCTTCCGTTGAAAGGAAAGCTCATTTAATGGGTTGGAGGAAAGAAAAATGGATATGAAAAGAGTCTGGTATTCCTTGCGGCTATGGACTTTTCGTTCGCCGTTTAAGCGGGCGGACTATCTTAGAAAGCATCACGTCTACGCTGCCATTGGAACGGGCTGTTCCTTTCAGAGCAGAAAAGTTCCGCTGTATCCAAACCTGATTCAAATTGGGGATCATGTTCGCATGGCGGGAAATGTCTCGTTTTTGACGCATGACATGACGCATCATGTTCTGAACAAATATAAAAACGGCGATCTGCGGGAGAATGTCGGCTGCATACGGATCGGGAACAATGTATTTGTAAGTTCCGGCGTCATCATTCACAATGGCGTCAGCATCGGGGACAATGTCATTATTGGAGCAGGCTGTGTTGTGGAGAGCGACGTACCCTCCAACAGTGTGGTTGGCGGAGTACCGGCCAAGGTCAAGTGTTCCTTGGATGTACTGTACGCAATTCGAAAGCTACACGCCGCTTATCCGGAAGGGATGAAGCTGAGAGAGGGCGATTTTGCCACTTCGGAAGCTGCGGAATACCTGTGGAGTGAATTTGACAAAAAGCATCCATCCAAATAGATTCAAAGCGTTCTCCTGGATGGGAAACATTTCAGACGCATATGGATGAGATGGGGAGGAACTGTGTCTTGCAAAACAATGTTGCTGCATATCTGGAACAAACCGCAAAGCGATACGGCGAGAAGACGGCGATTACCGACGGCGAAAAGAGTGTTACTTTTTCCAAACTGTTGCATGATTCCAAAGTCCTTGCTTCCGCACTGATTTCACAGGTGAAGCAAAAGGCTCCGGTGATCATCTGTATGGAAAAGAGCGTGGAGTATGTGGAGGCGATGCTGGCCTGTGCGCAGATCGGTGCCGTCTATGTGCCACTGGATCGGGCGATCCCGGAGATGCGGTTCCGCTATATTCAGGAAACCCTCTCAGCGCAGGTCGTTTTGACCCGAAGAGAGGACGCGGTTTCGTTTGACGTTGGCTCAGATGCGCGACTGTTGTATGTAGAGGACCTGCTGGAATATGAGATCGACGAAGAAAAGCTTGCGCAACGCCGGGAACGGATTCTGATTACGGATGCGCTCTACATGATTTTCACGTCCGGCTCCACAGGAAGACCCAAGGGGATTGTTACCACACATCTGGCGCTGATTTCCTTTGTGGATGAAATGGCGGATACGTTTTCCTTTGCGTCGGAAGATTCCCTGGCCAATCAGGTTCCTTTTTATTTTGACGCCTCTACGAAGGACATCTATCTGATGTGCAAATGCGGCTGCACAATGCACATAATTCCGAAAAAACTGTTCATGTTGCCGAAAAATCTCATGCAATTTCTGAATGAGAAGCGTATTACCAGAATCATCTGGGCACCATCTTTGCTCTGTATGATCGCCAATTTCAAAGCGTTTGAAAAGCTTCGGCCGGAGCACCTTCGAACGGTGTTCTTCGTCGGAGAACAGATGCCCACCAAGCAGATGAACGCTTGGAGGAACTGCTTGCCCGACGTTCAATATGTCAATCTCTATGGTTCATCGGAGGTCACCGGCAGCAGCGCTTACTACATCATTCAGAGGCCCATGGAGAATACGGAGACCATCCCCATCGGAATTCCGTTCCGACACATGGACTTGTTTCTGCTGGACCAGGAGGATTCTCTGATCGAAGAAACGGAGACCATCGGCGAAATATGCGTCCGGGGCCTGTCGCTGTCGCAGGGATACTTTGACGATGAGGAGCGGACGCAGCGCGTCTTCGTTCAGAATCCCCTGTCGCCGCACTTCCGGGACACGATCTACCGCAGCGGGGACCTGGGCAGATACAATGCGTTTCATGAGCTGGTTTTTGTATGCCGAAAGGATTACCAAATCAAGCGCATGGGCCAGAGGGTGGAGTTGGGCGAGATCGAGGCTGCCATCAGCGCCATCGACGGGATTCAACGGATCTGCTGTCTATTCAACGAGAAAACACAGGACATTCTGGCGGTTTACGAAGGAACTGCATCCCCGGAAACCATGAGAGAGGGCTTGACCAGCGTCTTGCCTGCGTATATGCTGCCAAGCAAATACGAATGTGTTGAAAGGATCCCTCTGAACATGAACGGGAAAATGGACCGCGAACTGTTGAAAAAACGGTATTTTGAAGGAGAAAAGGAAACATGAGACAGAAAGTGCTGGAGTGTCTGCGGGAGGTCTGCCCCGCCGTTGACTTTGAATCGAGCTGTCGGCTGGTGGATGATGGGCTGCTGGATTCGCTGGCAATCATTTCCATCATTGGCGAGCTGATGGACAGATTTCGGATTGATATCGACGCCGATGACATCGTGACGGAGAATTTTAATTCGCTTGACGGTCTGACTCGAATGGTCGAGCACAAAGTGGCTTGACCCTTTGATTACTATTGGAAGGCGGGAGTAGCTGTGGAACAAACGATGGAACAAAAGCTTTCTTTGGTGACAAAGAGTGATCGCTATACCCTCTATCGCTATCAACCGACCCTGTTACATCCTCTTTTGATGGATATGGAGCCTATGACGCTGAAAAGAAGACTGCGTTATTTTCGCAATTTTCTGCGTCCGGGAAAATATCTGGTGTATTATCTGGCGCTGGACGACGAACTGATCGGTATGTGTGCAGTCACGCCGGGCGGTCCGGGCTTAAAACTCAAGTGTGGCGAACGAGAGGACATTATCCTGGGGCCGTCCTTTATTCTGAAAAAACATAGAGGAAACAGACACAGCAATGTGATGTTCAAACTGGTGTTGGCGCATCATCCCGATTATCGCTATGCCTTTGATCTGATCGCGGACAACAATTTGCCAAGCCGCCGTACTTCACTGGCGTCCGGGTTCCATGTTTATCAAACCCTGCGAATCAGCGGTCCGCTGAGAAAATACCATTTTTGCGAGGAAGGTTCCACGCATACCATATACAAATATGACAGACAGCAGCAGGCCAAATAAAAGATGAAGGGTTTGCTGAGAGTACGTTTCCATCATCCTGTGAACGGTTTGTTTTTGTGCTGCGTGTGAGGATACAGCAATCTTATGGAACACAAAAAATGTGTGAGACGCGGGATGTCTTTGAGAAGTGATTGGTCTGTTTCCCCGTTCAGGTGAACCCCTAGGATCGGGAAAAGAGCGTTCCCAATTTCTGCTGTCCTGCATGATCCTGGATGAAGACGCGATGGCCCCGCAGGTCCGCGGAGAACAGGACTATCTGTATCAAAGCGTCAGCGGCAAGAGCAGCCCGCAGGAGATTCTCGACGCCCTGGCCGCGTTCCACGCGGAAGGTCGGCCGATCTGGAAGCCCATGCACATGCAGCCCATCTACCGGAGCAACCCCTTCGTGACGGCGGAGGGCAGCGGACGCGGGAGAAGCAACGCCTACATTGCCGGCAGCGGCGTGGACGTGGGCGCGGACATCTTCCGGCGCGGGATGTGTCTGCCCAGCGACAACAAGATGACGGCGGAGCAGCAGGATGCTGTGTTAGAAATCATCCACAGGTGTTTTCGTTGAGAGAAAATACAAAACCATATACTTGGAGTGTATAGAATGATGGAAAAGCAAAGACTGGAAAAAAAGCTGTCGCCCCTGAACGTGTGGTCTCTGGCGCTGGGCTGCATCATTGGATGGGGCGCATTTGTGATGCCCGGGAACACCTTTCTTGGAAATGCCGGGCCTCTGGGCACGACGATCGCCATGGGTGTGGCAGCACTGATTATGATCGTCATTGCCTATAACTATAATTACATGATAAACAAATACCCTATTGCAGGGGGAGAGTTTACTTATACATATCAGGCTTTTGGAGAAAAACATGCGTTTGTCTGCTCCTGGTTTCTGGGGCTTTCCTATCTGGCCATCGTGCCGCTGAACGCGACTGCGCTGGCCCTGATCGGACGGAGCCTGATGAACAATGTATTTCAGGTCGGTTTTCACTATAACGTGGTAGGCTATGACATCTACTTGGGCGAGATTCTTCTGGCGGTGGCGGCGCTTCTGCTGTTTGCTTTCCTGAGCATTCGGGGCGTAAAGATCACCGGCGTGTTTCAAACGGGGCTGGTGTTTGCGCTGGTCGGCGGTGTGCTGATTGTCACGGTTGCGGCGATTGTCAATCCGTCGGTTGCTTTCCGGAACCTTTCTCCCGGTTTCTATCCCGGTGTGTCCCCCCTGGCGGGAGTGCTTGCGGTGATCGCCGTTGCGCCCTGGGCTTTTGTGGGCTTCGACACCATCCCCCAGGCGGCGGAGGAGTTCAATTTCTCCGCAAAAAAGACAAAGCTGATTATGGTGCTTTCGATCCTGTTTGGGGCTGCCGTCTATGTCATTTTGAACACCGTGACGGCGATGGTGATTCCGGAGGGGTATGAAAGCTGGGCGGCCTACATGGATGATCTGCCGAATTTGAGTGGCCTGCTTTCTCTGCCTACGTTTCATGCAGGCTATCAGCTGTTGGGTTCCGCCGGACTTGTATTTCTGGGAATCGCGGTCCTCGGGGCGATCCTGTCCGGCATCATCGGATTTTACATGGCAACAAGCCGTTTGCTCTATTCCATGGCGCAGGAGAAGGTGCTTCCGTCCTGGTTTGGGACGCTGCACGCGAAACACAAGACGCCCGCGCATGCCATCCTCTTTGTGCTCCTGATTGCGTTGATCGCCCCGTTTTTCGGGCGGACCGCTCTGGGCTGGATCGTGGACATGTCTTCTATTGGCGCAGCCATCGGCTATGGCTATACCTCCCTTGCGGCATTGAAGTTCGCAAAACGCGAGGGCAATCGCAGGATTCTGTTCACCGGCGTTTTGGGCACACTTTTCTCCCTGGTGTTTTGCGTGCTGCTGCTGGTGCCGATCCCGATGTTTCATTGTTCTCTTGGCAGAGAGTCCTACATCTGTCTGCTGATCTGGATCGCGCTGGGGATTGTCTTTTATCTGCGCTCGGCCAAAAAGCGCAAAGCAGCTGCAAAACCAAAGGACTGATCGGGTGAACGAAACAAAGAGGTGACGACGATGAGTTTGGGCAATTCTATCATGCGGCGGGAAAAGCGTATGGATGAGCGGTTCCAGCAGCGCGTGATTTCCCTGCACAACCGGAGGGAGTGCGCGCAGGTTTTTCGCTTTCAGGCTGACAATCCGCCACCGGAGACGCGCAAAGCGGCCGTCGGCGCGGTTTGGAAAAAATACACCGACGTAAACTGCAAATGGGCGCAGTATTACTGGTCATGCAATGGCATCGCCAGCCCCTATTACATTCCGTCCGATGTCTGGTTCAGCAAGCTCTGCCGAAAGCTGAATTCACTGGATCGTTTCGGCTGGCCGCAGTTTCAGGACAAAAACTATCTTGACCTGTTGTTTCGAGACGTGCGCCAGCCGGAGATTGTGGTGCGCAACGTGGCCGGACAGCTGTTGGACAGACAGTTTAACGCGATCACGTTGAAAGAAGCGATTGCGCTTTGTCTCCGGGAGGCGGAGCTGCTGGTAAAACCCAGCATCAGCTCCAAAGGCGGCAGAGGCATTGCGTTTCTCGGCAATGCGGAAAATCCCGCTACGGAGGACACCGTGGCGGCGATGTTTTCGGAGCGGGGCAATGACTTCAGTGTGCAGCGCGTCCTGCGCCAGCACAGCAAGCTGGCGGCGCTGAACCCCGATTCCATCAATTCCATTCGGGTACAGACTTTGCTCTGGAAGGGCAAGGTATACGTCCTCAGCGCACTGGTTCGCGTGGGCGTCAAAGGCTGCCGTGTGGACAATCCGCACGCTTCAGACGGCGTTTCCTGCGTCCTGACGCCGGAAGGGGCCATGGTTCAGACGGCCTACGATCGAAACTGGCGTTCCAGACCGACTTTGCCCAACGGGGAAGCGCCCGGCGGCTTGGAAATTCCTTTCTATGACCAGATCATCGAAACTGTTCGGAAGCTTCAGTATCGAGTTCCGCACTCCCGTCTGGTGGGCTGGGATATGTCGGTATCGGAGGACGGAGAACCGATTCTGATCGAGGCGAATCTGGATTATCCGGAAGTGTATTTTCATCAGCTTGGCAAAGGGCCGATCATCTGGGATCCGGTCCTGTTTGACGACGTGATGGAGTATGTGTTTCACAAGTGAAGGATCTGGAGTCATTTTGTTTTTGAAATCGGCAGGACAGGACAGCGCATGAATGCAGGAAAGGAAGACGGAGATGACGATCAATCGAGAAGACATCAAGAACAACAGGATCATTCGCCATGTCTGGTATTTTACCAAAGGACTGTTGCGCAGAAGCCAATTGCGGAAAAAGGCGGAGGAGACAGCGGAACGCTTTCAGATTCCGTTTTCCTCGGAAAAGGAAAAACAGCGCTGTCTTGCGGACATGCTGCGTATGAACCGGCTGTATGGATACGACTTCGACGAATACTTCCTGTTCCGTTTCGCGGAAAAACCGCTGCGTGAGCGCCGGACCTTTGTGGCAGACTGGGAGCATTTGGGCTATACCTGCGCGATGAACAATCCGGCGAACGCGCAGATTTACGACAACAAGTGGAAGACCTATCAGGCTTTTCGGGATTTTTTTCATCGGGAACTGCTCTATTGCGACGCCGGACTGCCGGAGGCGGACTTCCGTCTCTTTGAGGAACGGCACCCATCTTACATCGTCAAACCGCTGGACGCCACCTGTGGACGGGGCGTTCGCGTGGCGCACAGCGGGGAAGACCTGCAGGCGCTGCTCCGGGAAAACGGCGGACGCTTTCTGGCGGAGGAGCTGATCGTGCAGGCCCCGGAACTGGCAAAGCTGCATCCGGAATCCGTGAATACCGTCCGGGTTCCCACCATTTCCTATGGGGATTCGGTGGAGATCGTGCATCCATTCCTGCGCGTGGGACAGCATGGCAGTCTGGTGGACAACGCCGGCTTTGGCGGAATCATCTGTACGCTGGACGTGGATACCGGCCGCGTCATCGCGGCTGCTGACGAACATGGAAACCACTATGAGAACCATCCCGACACGAAAGAGAGAATCCTGGGTTTTGTGGTGCCACGGTGGGATGAGGCGAAAAAGGTGGCGGCGGCGCTGGCGCGTGTGGTGCCCGACAATCACTACACCGGCTGGGATCTGGCCTGCACAAAGGACGGCGCGTGGGTGCTGGTGGAGGCCAACCGCAGAGGACAGTTCCTCTGGCAGATCTCGGATCTGGTGGGCTTTCGGAAGGAGATCAAAGACGATCTGGCCCGAATGGGAAAAAAGTACTGAGACGGAAATGAGGGGAAGCATGAACCTGAACGGAAAAAAATTGGTTTTCTTTGGAGGGTCTGGTCTGGACGTCTGCGCGATCGTGCGCGCAAAGGAACTGGGGATTACGACGGTGGTGTGCAACAAGTTTTCCGTGGACAAATCGCCGGCAAAGGCCATCGCGGATGAAGCCTGGACCGAGGATTTTTCCAACACGGAGCGGATCGGAACTCTGATCCGGGAGCGGCATGTGGACGGCATCTTTGTCGGATGGACGGATTCCCATCTTCCCTATTACGCGGCGATCTGCCAGCAGAACGGTCTGCCATGCTGTGGGACGCCGGAGCAGTTCGCGATCCTCTCCAACAACAAAAAACGTTTCAAGGAACTGTGCGGGCAGTACGGTGTCCCGGTGGTCCGGGAATACCCGCTGAGCATCGACTTTCACCCGGAGGACCTGGCTCGGATGCAGTATCCGGTGATGGTGAAACCCGCGGACGGAAGCGGCGGCCGCGGCGTGAAGCGCTGTGACAGCGAGGATGCATTGAAAACCCATTACCGCGCGCTCTATACACAAGGAAGCACAAATATTATCTGCGAAGAATACATCGACTCCAAAAAAGAGATCTTTTTGAACTATACCATTGTGGATTCCGTCTGCCATTTGGCTGCCGGTTACATGAGTTTCGATTCCATACGCGCCGACGGCAGTTCTGGTCCCGCACTGCTTCACGTTTATCCCTCCTCCTATCTCCGACTCTATCAGGACACGGTGGAGCCGCACGTTCTGCGGATGTTGAAAGGCATCGGTCTGCAAAACGCGGTGCTGTCGCTCCAGGGCTTTGTGGTGGGGGATCGTTTCGTTTTCCATGAGACCGGTCTGCGTATGGGCGGCGGCCAGTCCTATGTCTTTACCAAAAAGTTGAACGGCCTGAGTGCCCTGGATCAGATGCTGGAGTTTTCCGTCACCGGACGGGTTTCCACGTCGGAAACCGGTATCCGGGACAATCCCTATTTTTCCAAGTACGGCGTCAACTACTATATTTCTCTGCGCACGGGACGGATCCGCGAGATCCGGGGTCTCGAAGCGGTGAAAGCGATGCCGCAGGTGCTGCAGCTCTCCTCCTACCACAAGCCGGGAGACTTCATCCAGGCGGGCACATCTCTGGACAGCGTGATTTATCGTCTGCATGTCATGGACGATACCCCGGAGCAGTTGGCGAGGACCTTGGAAACCATTGCGCATACGTTCTGCATTTTGGACGAAAACGGCGAAGAAATGCAGGTGGAGCGCCTGGGATATGACCGGGCTCTGGAAATGATCCACAATGCGTAGAGAAGCGGGGAAGGCGTCGTGGGAGAGATCGGAAGTGAATTCTGGAACGTACCCGCATCCGGGAACGGGAGCGGTCTGTTTCCACTCCACACACAGTGGTTTCTGTCCGGTAGAAGCGCCTTGCGCTCCATCGTTCGGGAACTGAGCGACTGTCATACCGTCGCCATGCCATCCTGGTGTTGCGACAGTATGGTGGAGCCATTTCTGGAAGCGGGATTTCAAGTCCGGTTTTATCCCGTATATTGGGACGGAGGGTTGATTCAGGAGCCGTACACGGATTGCGACGTGTTGTACTTGATGGACTACTTTGGTCATACCGGACAGCAGTGTGTGCCCCACGCCTGTTCGAGCGTGGTGGTCCAGGATCTCACGCATTCGCTGTTTTCCACCCCCTGCGTCGATGCGGATTACTGTTTCGGTTCTCTTCGGAAGTGGTGCGGCGTATGGACAGGCGGATATGCCTGGACGCGGGACGGGCGTGTTCTGACTACGGGGGAAGCGGAGGACGGCGTTTACATCGCACTGCGCCGTGACGCGATGGAGCGTAAGGCAGCCTACATTTGCGGAGGCAGCGGAGGCAAGGACTATCTGGAACTGTTTGCGCAGGCGGAAGACCGCCTCGAGCGTACCGGGATTGCCCCGGCAGCGCAGCGGGACATCCTGTTGGCGCAAACCCTTGATGTCGCCGGAATACAGACCCGCCGGAGGACGAACGCGGAAACACTGCGGTCCGCCTTTGCCGAATGGCTGCTCTTCCCGGAGATGGAAGAGACGGACTGCCCCATGTTTGTACCGGTGCTGGTTCCCGACGGCCGTCGGGACAAGCTCCGCAGCGGACTGATTCGGCATGAGATCTATTGTCCTGTTCACTGGCCGGTCAGCAGCTGTCATCGGCTTGATGCGCGGGAGCGGGTTTTATATGAAAATGAGCTCAGTCTGGTCTGTGACCAGCGATATACAGTGGAGAATATGCAGCGCATGGTGAACGTGATCCATTCGCTTTGGAAGGAAGAATGACGTGCTCAAAGTTTATACCCTAAAAGAATCAGAAGCGTGGGATTCTGTGGTTCGCTCCTTTCGGGCGTATGATACCTATTGGCTCAGCGGATATGTCAAAGCGTTTCAGATTCATGGAGATGGTGCGCCTCTCCTGCTTTTTTACGAAGACGGCAAGACGCGTGGCATCCATGTGGTGATGAAGCGAGATATTGCGCAGGATGAGAGGTTTCGGAACCGTATTCCGGAATCCGAATATTTTGACGTGACGACACCCTATGGCTACGGCGGCTGGCTCATAGAAGGGGAACAGACGGGGCCTCTGTTCGACGCTTACAGCGCGTGGCTGCATGAAAATGGCATCATCAGCGAGTTTGTTCGCTTTCACCCCATGCTGCAAAACCATGCGGCGTGCGGTGATTTCTATGAAGTTGTGCCGTTGGGCGAGGTGGTTCACATGGATCTGACCTCTCCAGAGGTGATTTGGAACAACCTGACCAGCAAAAACCGGAACATGATCCGGAAGGCGCTCAAAAATGAGATCCGTATCTACAACGGCAGATTTCCGGAGATCTATGAGACATTCCGTGCGATCTACAACGCGACGATGGACAAGGACGGGGCGGATGACTATTACTATTTTCAGCCCGCGTTTTATGCGTCCATTTTGGAGGACCTGCCACAGAATGCGCAGGTCTTCTGGGCGGAGAAAGACGGAACGGTCATCGCCGCATCCATTATGCTGACAGCCAATGGTCGGATGAACTATCATCTGTCCGGGAGTTTGCGGGAGTACAGTTCCCTGGCACCGGGGAATCTGATCCTTTATCAGGCAGCGCTCTGGGGCTGCGCCAACGGCTTCCAGACCCTATATCTGGGTGGGGGCGTTGGTTCCGGAGAGGACAGTTTGTTTCGCTTTAAACGTGCGTTCTATAAGGGTGAACTGCACCGTTTTTCCATCGGGAAAAGAATCTGCGACATGGCGCGCTATGCGGAATTGGTCCGACTGCGGGAAGAGACAGATCGCAGCTATTTTCCCAAGTATCGAGCATAGGAGGACGGACAATGAATGTACTTGTAATCGCACCTCATAGAGATGACGAGATCCTGGGCGTCGGTGGAACGATTCTGAAACGAAAGGCCGCCGGGGACCGGGTCACCGTCTGCGTCGCCACCGCGTCAGAAGGAATGGAGTGGACGGAGCATACCAAAACAATCCACCGGGAGATGCTGCAGGCGCACGCCTACTGCGGAATTGATCGCTACATCGGTCTGCCCTTCAAGCCGGTGATCCTGGAAAGCTATTCCCGGTCCGACTTCAATAAGGCCCTTCTGCAGGTGGTGCGGGAGGAGGCACCGGAGGAGGTCTATGTTCCCTTCTGGGGTGATATGCAAAAGGACCATCGTCTGGTCTGCGAAGCGGCCATGGTGGTGCTACGGGCAAAGTACAAGCATCCGGTGCAAAGAATCTATGCCTACGAGACCTTGTCAGAAACCGGGATCAACCTGCCCAATGCGGAAAATGCTTTCCTGCCGAATGTTTTTGAAGACATCAGCGACTACTTGGAGCAAAAGCTGCACGCGCTGCACTTTTTTGCATCTCAGATGTCGGATTTCCCGGATTTGAGATCCTATCAGGCGGTGGAAGCGTTGGCGAGGCTCCGTGGTGCGACCGCAGATCTGCCTGCGGCGGAGGCGTTCATGTTGATCCGGGAAATCAAGCGGGTGGGAGAAAGATGATGTATCGGTTTTTCAAACGGAGCTTTGACCTGCTCTGTTCCGTACTTGCGCTGACGGTGCTTTCCCCGGCGATTCTGCTGATCGCATGTGGCATCAAGCTTTCCAGCGCTGGCCCGGTGTTTTATAAAAGCGAGCGGATCGGTCGGCACCGTCATCCCTTTACCATGTTCAAATTCCGGACCATGCACCTCAAATCGGAGCAGGCGCAGGAGAGCCAGTATCTGGTGAACCAGGCGAGAATCTTCAAGTTTGGCAGTTTTCTCAGGAAAAGCAAACTGGACGAACTGCCGCAGTTGCTCAATGTGTTGTTGGGGGACATGTCCATCGTGGGTCCCAGACCCTATGGCAGAAAGTTCACAGGGCAGCATTATGTGGGCAAATATGAACAGATCCTGGATGTTCGGCCTGGCCTGGCCTGCCTGGACAGCCTGTATGACTATACGCATGGCGAACTCTTCGTACCCGATGAGCAGGAATACCGGCAAAACGTACTTCCGGTTAGAACAGAACTGGCCAGACTCTATGTGGCGCGGAAGGGCGTTGGTCTGGATGTGTATTGTATTCTCCGGACCGTCGGCGTGATGTTTGCGATCGTGGTATTGAAAAAGACGCGTTTTGTCTATACCGCATGGGAGAAACAAGCAAGCATGGCGCTGACGCAGACGTCGGCTGCCGGGAGGTGAGAGACGCGATGGATTTTCATGGAATTAGAGTATTGGTGACGGACGGAGCCGGGCGGCAGACCCTGACGGTATTGCATGGCCTGCGGGACCTGGGGTGCCGCGTCTCCATTTTGTGTACATCCAAGCTGGATTTTTGCTATGCATCCAGAATCCCGGAGGAGAAGCTTCTGGACGAGCGGGCCTCCCCAGCTCACAGTGGTTTTTGCGACTATATCCTGTCGCTGGCTGCTTCTGGCAAGTATGATGTGCTCTTGCCCGTGGGCGAAATGACCACCAACCGCATTACGCTCATCGAGGATGCGGTCAAAAAACATGTCAAGCTCGCCTGTGCGCCTCGTTCGGCTTACATCAACGCCTTTGATAAGCAGCGGACCTTTGAATACGCGGCGCAAAACGGAATTCCCGCGCCGAAGACCAGGTTGAGAACTCAGACCGTGGAGGACTATCTTGAGACGGTGTCCTTCCCCCTGATTATCAAGCCCCGCAACGGCGTGGGTTCCATCGGATTCCATAAGTTTTCCCGGCGTGAGGACTTTGAGCCCTATCTCCGGGAGCATGGAATTGATTTGGATCTCTATGTTTTGCAGGAATATGTGGACTATGAAAAGCGTCTGGGCACGATTTTGTTCATGGACCAGAAGGACAACGTCTGTATGGCCTATGCGGATGAAGTGCTGCGCTGGTATCCATTGGACGCCGGTAGTGCCTGCTGCATAAGATCCATCGACTACCCAGAGGTAATCCAGTGGTCTGCGGATTTGCTGCGTGCGATGCATTGGCGCGGCGTGGCTGCCTTGTCTTTTATGGTAGACCGGACTACGGGTGAACCGAAGCTGTTGGAAATAAATGGACGCATTCCTGCGAGCATTCGGCTCAGTCGCCAATGCGGTTTCAATGTAGCAAAACTGTTGCTGGAGATGGCTTTTGACGAGGATGTCGAACAATATGGACCAAATCGGGTGTTCGGTCAGGTGACCCGTCATTTTCACGCAGAAATTCCATGGTTCCTTCATTCTAAGGACAGGTTCCGTTGTGAACCTTCCTGGTTCAGTTGGAGGAATACAAAAGATGTCGTTTTCTGGCGGGATGATCCAAAACCATGGTTTAAGTATACGATTCAAAAGCTCTTTGGATATGGTGAATTCAAAAAGAAGAGACAGCATTAACTTCTTTCAAAACCGTCAAGCCGTCTGATATGAGACAGTTTGCAATTATCAGGTGGAACGAACGATATCAGAAACACGAAGTGTGAGGGAATATTCAGATATGGGTCTTTCAACGACACTTGCACAGGACCTGGAAGCGATTCAGCATCTGTCAGAGCGAGATGTTGCGCAGCTCCAAACCCTGATCATTGATTATTTTGCTGCGGCATATGCGGGCTATCAGCAGAACAGAGCCTTTAACCGGGCTGTGGAAACTGTGGTGTATGCCCAGGGTGGTACAGACGAGAGCTGTGTCCTTTTCCAAACCAAACGATATCCTGTGCGTTTGGCTGCTTTTATGAATTCCATCTATGGCCATGGCGCGGAACTGGATGACGGGAATAAAAAGGCTGCCGGGCATGCCGGCGTTCATCTGATTCCTGCTGTGTTCGCATTGGCGGACAAGCTGGGCAGCAGCAATGAAGATGTGCTGCTTGCCCTGGCCACAGGGTATGAAGCGTATATTCGCATCTCGTCTGCTGCACAGCCAGGACTGGTTGCCAGGGGCTTTCATTCCACAGGCATGGCGGGAACACTTGCCTGCGCTGCGGCTTGTGCGAAACTGTACCACTTGGATGCGCAAGGGATTGAAGATGCGGTCGCATTGGCAACCACCATGTCTGGAGGCTTGTTGTCATATGGCGATTCCCGCCCTGCCATCAAGCCGCTGAATCCGGCAAAAGCTGCGGAAAACGGTGTGTTTGCCGCGATGTTGGCCAAGGAGGGGCTGCAAGGTCCGACAGAGGCGTTGGAAGGGCAAAACGGGTGGTTCCATGCCGTCACAGACAAGGTGGATGAGAACTGTCTGAAAGCCGCGGATCATCTGCTGCTTCATGACTGCTATTTTAAGCTGTATCCGTCATGCCGTCACACGCACTGCGGTATTGATGCTGCTGTGGCATTGCACGCCAAGGTTTCCATCAAGGATATCGACACGATCCGTGTATATATTTACCCCAATGCAATAAAACTGGCAGGGATCAGGGTTCCGAAAAACCAGGACGAAACCAAATTTTCCATCCAGTACACACTGGCGTGTGCTTTGTTGAACGGTTCGTATGGCATTTCAGACATGGAACCTCCGAGACTGACGTCTGAAGTACTGGAACTAATCGATAAAACTCAGTTGATCGCAGAAGAATCGATGGAGGACAGGGCCAGGGGCATCCGTGGAACGAGAGTGGTGATTGTCAAGAAAAACGGTGAGAGAATCGAAGAGACTGTTCTTGTTCCCAAAGGTGATCCGGAAAACCCCCTGACGCAGAATGATATTATCGAAAAATTGCGGGTGTGCGCAAAGGGGCAAGCGGACGATCAAATATTGATGAGGCTTGTGGATAGAATCAAAGAGATAGAAGGAAAATCAGGATTTCAAAACCCAATGGCAGTTCTGAAATGAGATTCCCGCACGTTCTTTGCGCAGAAACCTTCTGCCCGAGTATGTGAGCAAAGAGGAAACTGTGCGCACCGTGGACTGGCTTCAACGGACTATGTGGTGAAACCATAGTTGACGTTTTTATTATACAATTCAGAAAAGAGTAATGGTAATGATTCGAATAAGCGGAACAAAGCTGATTTTTTTCAAAAAACAGGGCGCTTCTTTTGCCAGTTTTTTGCCCTTATTATTCTTTTTAGCAAATCTTTACAGACTGACTGGGCACTCGGTAATGCCATATTTTGTGACATTATATGCTGCCGGGGTGTTTGGGCTTTTGAAGCTTCTCTTGGACAAAAAGTGCAGAAATCCTGTATTTTTTCTGTTTTTTGGCGTTTACATGCTCTCAGGAATCTTGAATGGCCTTGTCGTTGGCAACTCGGATTACAATGACTTTTTTCTGAACCTCTTGTTGTTTGGCGTGACGGTGACCATGTTCGCTTATCCCATGACATACCTTCAGGGTGTGGTGTTCTTTTACATTTCCATAGCCGCGTTCCTTCCGGCATATTTCGGTGGTATCAGCACCGGCCTGGTTCTGACCAGCAGCGGCAACTATATTTCCGTTTTGCTTGTGTTGACCGCGGCGATGTATTACATTGCCCTCCAGAACTCCGGAAGAGCAGTTCGGATTTATGATCTTTTTCCCGCCCTGCTGAGCTATCTCTTATCCATTTGGGGGAGAGGCAGAGGCGGAATCGTGGCCTGTCTGTTCCTGTTTGTCATGATGATGATCTATTATGGACGGCATGTCGTTCGGAAAAAGAACGCCAGATTTCTGATTGCTGTTTTGGTGTTGTTTGCAGTCGCGGCTGTCGTTCTGATTGGTGATGTGGATTTCCTGGATTATTTTATGAATCTGGGAAAGTGGCGCACACGCGGGACGGATAACACGGCGCGCCTGTTGATTTGGGATTCCTATTTTGATAAAATGGGAGAGAGCGCCGTGTATGTGTTCGGAGGAGCTCCGTTGGATGAGATTCCGAGGATTAGTGCCTACGGCGGCAACACGCACAACAGTTTTCTTCAGCTTCATGCCACAAATGGTGTGTTGACCTTGGTATTCGTTTTTGTGCTGTTTGTCTATGCGCTTGTTCACGAGGTCAGACATGGTCAGACTATGTTGGCGATTGCGTTGCTCACCTTGTTCATTCGCGGCATGACCGATAAGTTCATTTTTGGACAATATGGAATGCCGGTCATGCTCTACCTTGTTTTTTACCCTTTTTATAGTTTTTTCGTTAAAAGGAAGGCAGTTGCCCCTGAAGGGATAGACCTGGTGGAAAGGATGGAACAGGTATAACATGAAATCCTATACAATGAGAGATGCCTGCTTTGCGTGTACGACCCCATATCAGATTATCGGAGCGATCGAGATTACTCATGCGCTGCAATTGGATGCCGATCTGTACATTTTTGGGGTTTTTCCTAATTCTCAGACGGTGGCGGACAGGCTGAAAAGCTATCATGTCTTTCACGATGTATATGTAGTGGATACTAAGAGATTTGGCATGGGAAGTCGGATAAGCTTGGGGCTGCATTTCCTGTTTGCGGAAAAGACGGTCAGCTTCTTTCTTCCAAAAGATATTTGCTATAAAACATTTTATTCTTCCAGCAGAGCGTTAAAAAAAGTTATCCTAATGGGTGTGCTCAAAAAACGAAATCCGGAAATGAACCGCGTGATTTATGAGGATGGTATGGGCACATACATCAACAGTTCGCATCCTCTGAATGCCTCCCCTTTGATGAAAAAGTTGGAGTGGTTTCTGGGGTGGGAGATCGACGATCCCAAACGAACCCGTATGATTGCGCATGTACCGAGACTGGTGGAGCCGCCGGCGTTTCTTCATGGGACGGAGGTCGGACAGATGCCCGGCTTATATTCAGATCCGGGCACGATTGAGATGCTGAACGATGTTTTTTCGGTGGACGATGAAAAACGAATTGATGAACGCTATATCCTGTTTGACACACTGAGACCGAATCCTGCAGTGATGTCCGACGAAGATTTTTCCATTTTGGATGCGTGCTACAGCAGGATCATGCACTGCGTCGGTGCGGAGAACATCGTATGCAAGCCACATCCGCGCAGCAGAAAAGCACAGGATGTGGGGCTCCGGCTCTATACCAGCCAGGAGCTGCCGATGGAGGTTTTGTATGCCGGAATGACGGACCTGGAAAAGCGGGTCCTGATTTCCTATACATCTTCCGCCATGTTTACACCCAAGCTCCTGTTTGGAAAGGAACCCTGTGTCATTAGTCTTCACAGAATGCTGAAGGAGAAAAGGGGCAGTATTTTGTTTGAGGAAATGTATGAAAAAATGAAACAGGAGTATTCAGTTCCGTCCCGTATTGCTGCACCGGAAAGCCTGGATGAGTTGGAGATGGTTTTGAAGTCGATAGAGGACATTTGAACGAGATGGGTAATAATACAAAAGCTCTGAAATCCGGTTTCTGGTATATTTTGTCAAATTTGGCCGTCCGGGGGATGGCCTTGATTACGACGCCGATTTTTTCAAGACTGCTCACGCATGAACAATACGGCCAGTACAGCAATTTCAATTCCTGGACGAACATTGCTGTGATTCTGGTGACCATGCGCATGGAGGCCAGTCTGATCAGCGCCAAATTTGACTTCAAAGACAAACTGGATCAATATAATCGATCGCTGATTGCATTGACGACCCTGATGACGGTCGTATGGGCACTGGTTCTGAATGTTTTTTCGGGGTTCTTTACCGAGCAGCTGCAGGTTGGAATCCTGTATGCCAACCTGATCCTGCTGTATTGTTTCGCCCATGGCATTGTCAATCTCTTTCAGATCAATGAGAGATTCCACTATCGTTACAAGCGTTCGGTACTGGTTTCCGTTGTCATCGCGGTCTCCTCGACTGTGGTATCCATTCTTCTGGTACTCACGATGCAGGACAAGTTTGCGGGCCGGGTGTTTGGACATGTGATTCCTCTGGCCGTGATCACTTGTGTGCTGCTGTATTTGTTTTTTAAAAAGAGCAGATCGATTGATCCGTCCGTGTGGCCATACGCCCTGAAGATCAGCCTGCCGTATGTGCCGCACCTCATGTCCCTGCAGGTACTGAATTCTGTGGATCGTATTATGATCACCCGGATCTGCGGTGCTGCGGACAACGCGATGTATACAATTGCCTATACATGTGGCCACATGGTGACCCTTCTCATGACCTCCATGAACGGCGCGTTTGCTCCCTGGCTGGCTGAACAGCTGCACGAGGGGAGAACGGATGAGACCCGTCGGGTATCCAGGTACTATGTTCTGCTCTTCTCGGTGCTTGCGGTTTTTATGATGCTTTTGGCCCCTGAGATCCTCTTGATCATGGGTGGGAAAAGCTATCTTGATGCAAAATATGTGATGCCCCCTGTGGCGATGGGCTGCGTCTGTCAGTTCATATATACGCTCTATGTCAATGTAGAACAGTTCAAAAAAAAGACCGTCTGGATGGCGGTGGTCAGTTGCGGAGCTGCTCTGCTGAACTATGGCCTGAATGCCCTTCTTATTCCGCGCTACGGATATATTGCGGCGGCCTATACCACATTGGCGGGATACCTTTTCCTCCTCATTGCGCACTTCTTCATCGTTTACAAATTGGGCGAACAGCATACGTTTGACAATCGCTTTATCGTTCTGCTGACATGCGTAATGTTTTTGACGACACTGGGAATCAATTATCTTTACGATTATTCGCCCTTGCGATATATCATCATTGGGATTGCCGGTGTTATCTTGGCGATTACACTTTATTGGAAACGACAATTTGTTTGGGGGATCGTGAAAAGAATCCTCCATTGAACCAAGGAGAGAAACGATGTTTTTTTTGGATCAGTTTATTGCACAGCATGTGACAAAACGATCGGCATCCATGTTTCTGCCGGATCTGCAAGCCAATCGGGATACGCTCCTGGAGCGGGTCGAAGGGAGATCTGTGCTGGTGATCGGCGGCGCGGGGAGCATCGGCTCCTCCTTCATCAAAGCTATTCTGCCTTATCATCCTGCCTCTCTGGTGGTAGTCGATCTCAACGAGAACGCGCTGGCCGAACTGACGCGGGATCTGCGTTCCAGTTCCGGCGTATCCCTTCCCGGAGACTATGTGCCCTATCCGATGGATTTTGCCTCGCCGGTCTTTCGGAAAATGTTCCTCAGTCGAGGCGGATTCGACATTGTGGGGAACTTTTCCGCCCACAAACATGTGCGATCGGAAAAAGACATTTTTTCGATCGAAGCACTGCTGCAAAACAATGTGCTGCATGCCAGGACTTTGCTCGACCTGCTCACGGAGCATCCGCCAGAGGTGTATTTTTGTGTGTCCACAGATAAGGCGGCAAATCCCGTGAATATCATGGGGGCTTCCAAGCGGATTATGGAAGACGTGATTTTCAGCTATTCCGAGCGTTTTCCCGTCAAGACAGCGCGATTTGCCAACGTGGCCTTTTCCAACGGTTCACTTCCGGCCGGTTTTTTGGCACGGATTGCAAAATTGCAGCCGCTGTCCGCACCTTCAGACGTGCGGCGCTATTTTGTGTCCCCGGAGGAGTCCGGACAGATCTGTCTTCTCTCCTGCATTCTGGGTGAGAATCGTGCCATCTTTTTTCCAAAGCTTGACCAGGCACAGATGATGACGTTTGATGCGATCGGCACAGAACTGCTGAAAGTGCATGGCTATGAGGTCCTGGCGTGCTCTTCAGATGCGGAAGCCATTGAAAAAGCCAAGGATTTGAAGAACGGAAGCAAATTGTATCCGGTTCACTATTCTGTCTCTGACACATCCGGGGAGAAGGCGTTCGAGGAGTTCGTGACGGAAAATGAGACAGCCGATCTCCATCGTTTCCGGTCTCTGGGTGTCATCACCGGAAAGGGGATCCCGGATCAGGGTGCGATTACGGCACTGTTTCGAGAACTCCATGCGGCATTTACGCAAACCGTAACAACAAAGGAAGAGATTGTGGCGATCATGCAGACGTATCTGCCCAATTTCAATCATATCGAAACCGGAAAGTCGTTGGATAGCAAGATGTGATTCTGTCCATGGCGAGAGCAAGAAAGGTGATGAGGATGGCTCAGTATATTCCGTTGTCCGTTCCCAACTTTGAAGGGAATGAGAGAAAGTATGTGGACGACGCGCTGGATCAGGGGTGGGTCTCCACCGGCGGCGCATATATTACGAAACTGGAGCAGGAACTGGCGCGGTTTCTCCGTGTGGAAAACGTGGCGGCCTGCCAGAGCGGAACATCTGCCCTGCATCTTTCTTTGGTCGAGGCGGGTGTCAGGCCCGGGGATGTGGTTCTTGTACCGCCTCTGACGTTCATTGCGGCGGTCAACCCTGTCAAGTACCAGTTTGCTACACCTGTGTTCATTGACTGTGACGACAGCTTCTGTTTGGACCCGGTGAAACTGCGTGCGTTCTGCGAGGAAGCTTGCGCGTGGGATGGGGAGGTGCTCCGGCACAATGGCGCTGCGGTAAAAGCGATCGTTGTGGTCCATGTGTTCGGCAACATGGCCGACATGGAGTCCATCATGGAGACGGCGGAGCGCTACCACATTTGCGTCATCGAGGATGCCACCGAGGCGCTTGGAACGTATTATACGGAAGGTCGCTATGCGGGACGCTATGCGGGCACCATCGGCGACTTTGGTTGCTATAGTTTTAACGGAAATAAGATCATTACGACAGGCGGGGGTGGAGCGGTCACAGCCAGGAATCCGAAAACCGTGGATCACATCCGTTTTTTGTCCACGCAGGCCAAGACAGACCCGCATTACTACATCCATGATGAAGTCGGCTACAACTATCGGATGACCAATCTTCAGGCCGCCCTGGGTGTGGCGCAGCTGGAGGAACTGCCGGAGTTCATTCGGCGAAAACAGCGAAACTATGAACGGTACAAGTCGGTATTTGAAGGTTTTGAATATGGGATTCTGATGCCATTCAGAGTGGGAACAAGTTCAAATCGGTGGTTTTACAGCCTTTGCATAGACCGTGAGAGCATCAAAGTCTCCATGCGCGAGATCATTCTTGCCTGTCATGAGAAAGGCTTTGAGACCCGCGCCATCTGGGGATTGATTCATGAGCAGAAGCCCTATCAAGGAGAAGAGACCTATCGTTTGGACAAGGCACCCTATTATGCCAGTCGCATTTTGAATATTCCTTCCAGCACGCAGATCACGGAGGATGAGATCAGATATGTGGCAGCTGAGGTGAAGCGCTTGCTTGGGTCTTTTGCAAATGGATAATCTGCAGCAGTTTCTGGGCAGGTGGGAGTTGTCGGTTTCGGAAGCGATGCAACGCATCGACCAGAATGCCGGTGGGATTTTGTTTCTGACAGATGAAGCGGGGACCCTGAAGGGCTGTCTCACGGATGGGGATGTAAGACGTTTTTTGCTTTCCGGCGGAAAAATGTCGGACCGTGCGATGGATGCGGCGAATCTGTCTCCGCGTTCTGCAAAAACCATGGAAGAAGCAAAAATCCTGTACCACAAAAAGAATTATATCGCCATTCCGGTCGTTGACGAAAATGGAGGAGTTGTGGACCTGTTCAATGGGAGTCCAAGGTCGCAAAAGCGGCGAAGAAAGCCGTTGAATATGCCCGTGGTCATCAATGCAGGCGGGAGAGGGACGCGCCTGGATCCGTTTACAAAAGTGCTGCCCAAGCCGCTGATTCCGGTTGGGGATTTGCCGATCATCGAATTGATTATGCAGGAGTACCAATCCTACCATTGTGATTCGTTTCACATCATTGTAAATTATAAGCGCGATCTCATGAAAGCGTATTTTGCGGACAACGAGAACCGTTATAACATTTCGTGGTATGATGAAGAGAAACCCCTGGGGACCGGCGGCGGCCTGAGCTTGCTGAAAGGGAAATTGCAGGATACGTTTTTCTTTGCGAACTGCGACGCGCTCTTGACGGCAAACTACGAGAGCATGGTTCGATTCCATAAGGAAAACGGAAATGTCATCACCATGGTCTGTGCTTATAAAAACCTGAATATTCCATATGGCGTTGTGGAGATGGGCGCAAACGGCATCATCGAGAGGATGCAGGAAAAACCGCTTATTTCTTTTTTAACGAATACAGGTATCTACATCGTGGAACCGGAAGTCATTGACGATGTGGAAAATGACGTTGCGATCGGTTTCCCGGATATTGTGGAAAAACAGAGGCAAAAAGGCAGAAAAGTTGCGGTATTCCCTGTCAGCGAGAGTGAGTGGATGGATATGGGTCAGTTACCGGAACTGGAAAAAATGCGTGTCAAGCTCTTTGGGGCGTGACGGCAAGATAGAAATCGATTTCATGCGGATTCGGAGATGGTGCTAATGAAAAAACTGGTGATCGTAGGCTCCGGCGGTTTAGCCAGAGAGGTGGAATGGCTTGTAGAACGGATCAATGCCGTAGAACCCGAATGGAATTTTCTGGGGTTTATTGACCACAATACGGATGCAGAACATGTGATCGGGGACGACTCCTATGTCTTCAATTGTTCTGAGGAGCTGTATGTGTCGATTGCCATTGGTTCCCCCGAAATTCGCAAAAGGATTTTCGAAACGTACAAGGCAAATCCAAACATTCACTATGCGAACCTGATTGATCCGAGCGTCCTGTTGTCCAGGCGTGTTCAGTTGGGTGAAGGAAACATCATTTGTGCGGGGACCGTCCTGACGGTGGACATCACGATCGGCAGCCACAATCTCATTAATTGGGACTGTACGATCGGGCATGATGCTGTGATCGGCAGTTTTGTTACACTCAATCCAAGCGTGAATGTTTCGGGGAACGTCCGTCTGAGTGATGGCGTGAATGTGGGCACAGGAACGCAGATTATTCAGGGGCACAGCATCGGCAGAAATACGGTCGTCGGCGCTGGTGCGGTGGTCAATTGTGATCTTCCTGACAATTGTACTGCTGTTGGGACTCCGGCCAAAGTGATCAAAAGGCGGGGGGGTGCCGAAAATGGTTGACACAGGATCCATGTCCATGCCCCGGACGCTGATCATAGCCGAAGCAGGCGTAAATCATAACGGCAGTCTGGAACTGGCCAAGCGGCTGGTGGAAACGGCAAAGGACTGCGGCGCAGATATCGTCAAGTTCCAGACCGCTAAACTGGACTCCCTTGTATCCAGATCCGCTCGTATGGCGGAGTATCAAAAGAGAAACATCGGTATGGAGGAGAGCCAGAAGGAGATGCTGCGCAAGCTCTTGCTTTCGTTTGACGACTTTATCGAACTTGCGGATCACTGCAAAAGAGTCGGGATTCATTTTTTGTCTACGCCTTTTGACATAGAGAGCATCCGCTTTTTGAACGGGATGCAGGACATTTGGAAGGTACCGTCCGGGGAGATTACCAATTATCCGTACCTTGTGCAAATCGCCGGGACAGGAAAGCGCGTGATCCTTTCCACCGGAATGGCGGAGATGGCAGAGATCGCTGCGGCAGTCCGGGTTCTGGAAGAGCACGGCACAAAGGATCTCACCATTTTACACTGCACCACAGAGTATCCCGCGCCGATCCAGGATGTGAATCTGCGCGTCATGGAGACGCTTCGGGAACGCTTTGGATATCCCGTGGGCTATTCTGACCACACCCAGGGGATCGAGGTGCCGCTGGCCGCAGTCGCGCTGGGAGCCTGCGTGATCGAAAAGCATTTTACGCTGGATCGAAAACTGCCCGGGCCGGATCACAAGGCAAGTCTGGAGCCCCATGAACTGAAAGCCATGGTGAATGGGATCCGGAAGATAGAGCAGGCCATGGGTTCTGCGGAAAAGCGACCTTCCGAAGCGGAGATACGCAATCGCAGCGTGGCGCGCAAGAGCATTGTGGCCAAAAAGCGGATCGGTGTCGGCGATGTGCTGTCTTCGGACAACATCACCACAAAGAGGCCGGGTACGGGCATCGATCCAATGCGGTGGAACGAAGTGATCGGGACGAAAGCGATCCATGATTTTGATGAGGATGCGTTGATCGAGATATGAAAAAGCTTGCGGTTGTGACGGCGACAAGAGCGGAATACGGGCTCCTTGCGCCTGTGATCCGCTCCTTGCGTACATATGAAACTGATGCGTTGAAGATCGAACTGATTGTCACCGGTACGCATCTGAGCGAACAGTATGGTCAAACGGTTTCAGACATCGATGTGCGGATCGACCATAAGATTCCTGTTTCCGTTCGATCCGATACAGAACTGAGCATTTCTTCGAATCAGGCGGAAGTGCTGGTGAAATTTACAGAACTGTTTCTGACGGAGCGGTATCAGGCGGTCCTTCTGCTGGGCGACCGCTATGAGACGCTTGCGGTGGCGATTGCGGCAGGAAACACCAGGACGCCTGTCTTTCATCTGTGCGGCGGGGATACGACGGAAGGCGCTCTGGACGAGTGGATCAGGCATTCGATCACAAAGATCAGCTACCTGCACTTCGTGACGAATGAGGAAAGCCGCAAGCGGGTGATCCAGTTGGGAGAAGATCCTGCCAGAGTGTTCAACTATGGTTCCACCAGCATCGACAACATCCTTTCCGTTTCAAATCTGACGAAAGCGGAGGCGCTGGAGCGCGTCGGGCTTCCGGACTGCCGCTATGCGCTCTGCACCTACCATCCGGTCACCATGGGAAGCGGCAGCGTGGACGGCCAGATCGAGGCGTTTTTGGAGGCGGTTCAGGCTTTCCCGGAACTGGAATTCATCGTCACGAAGTCCAACGCCGATCTGGGCGGGGCCAGGATTAATGCAATGCTGGATGATGCGCAGACCAGGTTGGCCAATCTGCATGTGTTTGCCTCGTTGGGGCTCAGACGCTATCTTTCTCTGATGAAATATGCCGAGTTTGTCTTGGGCAATTCTTCCAGCGGCATTGTAGAAACCCCGGCCTTCCATGTCCCCACTGTGGATATCGGAGACAGACAAAGAGGGCGACTGGGATCGGAGAGCATCATTCATTGCGGGGAAACTGCCGCAGAGATTGTCGATGCGATCCGGCTGGCTATGTCTGTGGAACACCGACACAAATGCCAAAGTGTCATCAGCCCATACGGCGACGGCCATGCAGCGAAACGAATTGCGGCAAAGACGGTGGAAATCGTTCAAAACAGGATAATCGATCTCAAAAAGACTTTTTTTGATTTGGAAAACAGAGAAACAACAGCGCGAACAATCCGGCAGGAAAGAGTGTAAAGTCAAGAAAGGCTGACAATGAACTGCGTGGAAGCTGGTAACTGAGATACGCAGCACTGTGGGTACTCAGGATCTGTTCGCATTGAAAGGGCACTGTATCTGCGGATACGTGGAAAGCTATCAGGAGGTACGCACCATATGAAAATTGCTGTAATTGGACTTGGTTCTATGGGCAAGAGACGGATTAGGCTGATTCGGGAATTGTACCCCGACATTATCTTGGTCGGTGTTGACAACAGAACGGATCGCAGGCAGGAAGTGGAGAACCATTTTGGGGTTCCATGCTGCGAAAACCTGAATCAAGCTGGCGGTGATGTGGATTGTGTTTTTGTGTGCACATCCCCGCTTTCGCACCACAGCATCATAAAAGATGCTCTTTCCCATGGATGCCATGTGTTTACGGAGCTCAATCTGGTGGCAGACGGATACGAGGAAAATATGCGCCTTGCTGCGTCCAAAGGGCTGGTACTGTTCCTTTCATCCACTTTTTTTTACCGGGAGGAGATTCGATATCTACATAGCCAGGTGAGACCCGCGCAGAGATGGAATTACATTTACCATATTGGTCAATATTTGCCTGACTGGCATCCCTGGGAGCGCTATCAGGATTTTTTCCTGGGGGATAAGAGGACGAACGGCTGCCGGGAGATTTTAGCGATTGAGTTGCCGTGGATCATAGACACATTTGGAGATGTTTCAAAGATTACAGTCGCATCGGACAAGCTTACGGGACTTGCAATTGATTATCAGGACAATTATATGATCCAATTGCAGCATGACGGCGGGAATAAGGGTTGCCTGATTGTAGACGTTGTCTCTCCCTGTGCAGTGCGCAATTTGGAAATTTATTCAGAAAATGCGTTCTTTTCCTGGAACGGAACCCCGGAATCTCTGAAAGCATACAATCCTTCTGTAAAAAAAGTTGAAACTGTGTCATTGCAGGAAAGAACGGAACACATGGATGGGTATCGTACATTTGTTGTGGAAAATGCTTACAAGAACGAGATCAGAGCGTTTTTCAGTGTTCTTCTGGAAGGGAAACCAGCTCCGTACGGTTTTGAACAGGACATGAAGATCCTGAAGCTTATAGATTCGATTGGAGCATAAGTATGGATAAGCTGAAAGTATGCTTTGTCGGAGTAGGATCTATTGCAAAAAGGCATATTTTGAATTTGCACAGTATTTGTGGTTCCAGCGGAATCGCCCTAAAAGCAGATGCATTTCGCCGAACGGCAACTGTCCCAACCGGGATCGATGCTGTATATACCAGAATGGAAGATATGCCGTCTGATTATGACGTCATCTTTATTACAAATCCGACAGAAGCACACCTTGAAACGCTACAGCGTTTTCATAACAAAGGAAAACATTTTTTTATCGAAAAACCTGTTGTATCGGTTCATCAAATTGCGGCTGCGGAGGGGTTTCAACAGAGAAAAGGTAGCGTTTATTATGTGGCCTGTCCCCTTCGTTACCATGCAGTGATACGCTATATCAAGGAAAACATTCCACCCTCAGAGGTGATTTCCGTGAGAAGTATTTCTTCCAGCTATCTGCCCGATTGGCGTCCTGGACAGGATTACCGAAATACGTACAGCGCGCATAAAGATATGGGCGGTGGTGTCAGCATAGACCTGATCCACGAGTGGGACTATTTGACCTACCTTTTTGGATGGCCAAAGAAAGTTTACAGCTTGATTGGAAAAAAATCAGCGCTTGAAATTGATAGTGATGACCAGGCGCTCTATATCGCGGATTATGCTGACAAGGCAGTTGAACTCCATCTGGATTATTTTGGCAGGAAAACCATCAGAGAAATCCAACTGTTTACAAGGACAGAAACGATTATGGGGGACATTGCAAACTGCAAAGTCCGTTTTCTGGTGCGCAATACGGAGCAGACCTTCCATGAAGAAAGAGATGATTTTCAAAAACGGGAATTGCTCCATTTTTTTGAGTTGATAGAGGGAAAGACTTTACCGGAAGACGGGTTGCGGCATGGTATCCAAGTTCTTAAACTGACACAGGGGTGCGTATAAAAATGATTTTAAAAGCCAACATTGCAGAAACGGTTCTGCGGCAGCTAAAGAATTATTGGGAGGAAGTTGATTCGGACAGCATTCGAGCCGCTGTTCCGGAAGCACTTCAGATGATACAGAAAAACTATTATGAAATGCCGAATGGGCGATTTTGGAATGGAAAAGAGGTGGTTTTTTCCCCTTTCATGAGTGTTCAATGGATGAACTTTCTTTATCGATTGTCTCATGTTTTGTATTTGCGAGGCGGAGGGGAGAGCGCTGATCAGGTCTATTACTTAAATAAGATTATGCACGCAAATGATTGGTTTTATGCCATAGATCTCCCCGTGCATTTCCATTGTGAACATCCATTGGGGAGTGTTTTGGGAAGAGCGACATATGGGGACTACCTTTTTGTTTATCAAGGGATTACGGTAGGTGGAAACCGCAGACATGGTGCGTTGTACTATCCAACTCTCGGTGAGAATGTGATGCTGTATTCCAATGCGACGGTGCTTGGCAATACGTCAATTGGCAACAATGTAGTGGTCTCATCAGGAACATATCTGATCAATGAGACGATTCCGGACAATTGCATCGTGTTTGGTCGCTCTCCAGAAATAACCATTGTAACAAAAACAGAGGCGGAAATGAAATTGTATACACAGCATATTTGGGGATGGAGACAGCAATGAAAGTTTTATTTACAATTTGCGGAAGAGCGGGTTCTAAAGGGATTCGAAATAAAAACCTTCGCGTTTTCTGCGGGAAATATCTGGTTTATTATACGGTCTCTGTTCTGGATCTCTACCTGAAGAAACACCCGGAGGTCGAGGCAGACATCGTCGTGAGCTCTGATAGCAAAGAATTGCTCGACCTGGTTTGCAGCAACGTAACGCGGCGCGTTGAAAGGATCGAGCGGGACGAGAGTTTGTCTGGTGATTCTGTCGGGAAAACCGCTGTGATCTACGATTGTCTTTCAAAAATGCAACTGTGGATGGACAAGGAATATGATATTGTAGTAGATTTGGATATTACTTCTCCGCTCAGGACGGTGGATGATCTTGAAAAGGTGATGGATTTGCATCTGGAAAAGCACGCCGATGTGACGACTACGGTCGCTACTGCCAGGAGAAATCCATATTTTAACCAGGTAAAGCGAACAGAACATGGGGTGAAGAAAGTCATTGCGTCATCGTTTACTGCTCGTCAGCAGGCACCTGAAATATTTGATATGAATGCATCCATTTATGCATATAAGCCCTCGTTTTTGAGGGAGGGAAAAGGCGTGTTGGATGGGTATTGTGAGATTGTTGAAATGTATGATACAGGTATTCTGGACTTGGATCATGAAAACGACTTTGTTTTAATGGAAGTCATCGCGGATTATTTGTTTCAACACAACACAAAGTTCCGTGAGGTTTATGAGAATACGCAATCCTAACTAAAACTTCCCACATGAGATTCCGACAAAAAAGTCTAATAAAGCTCCGATTTAAGCGCGATATCAAGGCGAAAAAGGACGAAAAGAATAGCATATAGCCTCGAACTGTGATATAATATCGTCTTCGTCCGAAACAGAGCCAAGCGCAAGGACTGGATCGCCCTGATTTCTACGGATATGGACCTTTCCGAGCGTGAGATCATCCGCCGCTATGGGGTCAGATGGAATTAGGATGAATCACATGTAGAAAGTAGAGCATACGAAAATGGACAAAAACAATCCCAGTAGCTGGTTCTATGGGCTGTAATTACAGTTTTTCTTGTTTTTTCTATACGGGATGTGGAACAAGCTTTCCCAATCAAGAGGATCTGCAAGGGACGAAGGAATCTGTATTTCAGACTCAGCGGTTTAAAAGCAGCGTGAGCCTCTTGCATTCCCTTTTTTGATTTGCTATAATTCATCTCACATGAGATTCATAGCGGATTTGTTATAGATTCCGGAGTCGAATGTGGATGAACGCCAACCGTTCCAGTATGCTGTCATCCGTGTCTGCGAAGTGCCTTTTTCCAAACCCTCCGGTGCAATCAGGTTCACCCAGCCCTTGTTCAGTCGATCCATGAAAACAGGCGGAAGATTTGAGGGGCTTCCGCGGCAGCGGCAAAGTGCGCCTGTGAGAAGACCGGTCGGCATATTCCCATCCGGGGTACCGACGGGAGCGTCCATGCATAACGCCTGGAAAAAGCGTATGAGATTGGATGCGCTCCGCGACAGAGCTTCAGTGATGTTATGATTTGCTCACGCAGTCTTGCGTGTTCAAATATTTGTAAAACAGCATCTCACGAAAGGAGCATACAGAGAGGCTGTTAGCGCCGGGCCCGCGATCGGGTGACGAGGTTTGGCAGTTGTCGAAAGACTCGGCGGATGCTGCCACGGCGTCATGCCGTGTTCCGGTTTTTCTCTCTTCGCGTTGCGACTGCGGCGGGAGAAGACGGGAGCGCGCATGTTCAGTGCGTCGTCAGAGGGAAAGCAAAAAGCGGAATCAACACCGTAACAGAGGTTCTCTTTCCACTGTATCATTTAAGCAAAGCGGGCACGCTCCCGCAGAAATGGAGAACAAATATCATGCGCGTAGTCATTCAGGAAAATTACGATAAGATGTGCAAATGGGCGGCGGATTATATTGCGGCCAAGATCAAAGCTCACAACAGCGGCCCGGAAGCCGGCCGTCCCTTCGTCCTGGGTCTGCCCACGGGGTCTTCCCCCATCGGCGTGTACAAGGAGCTGGCGCGCCAGAACCAGGCGGGCGAGCTGTCTTTCGCCAACGTGGTGACCTTCAACATGGACGAGTATCTGGGCCTGCCCCACGAGCATGACCAGTCCTACTGGTACTTCATGCACGACAACTTCTTCGACCATCTGGTGGACATGAAGCCGGAGAATATCAACATCCTCAACGGCATGACCGAGGACCCGGAGGCCGAGTGCAGGGCCTACGAGGAGAAGATCGCCTCCTACGGCGGCATCGACCTCTTCATGGGCGGCATCGGTGTGGACGGCCACATCGCCTTCAACGAGCCCTACACCAGCCTGGCTTCCCGCACCGGTCTGCGGAACCTGACCACCGACACCCGCATCGTCAACTCCCGCTTTTTCGGCAACGATCCGGAAAAGGTCCCGTCCCAGGCCCTGAGCGTGGGCGTGGGCACCGTCACGGATTCCAGGGAAGTGCTGATCCTCATCAACGGCCATAACAAGGCCCGGGCTCTGGCGGCCACGGTGGAGGGCGGCGTGAGCCAGAAGTGGACCTGCAGCGCGCTTCAGATGCACAACGGCGCGATCATCGCCTGTGACGAGGCGGCCTGCGGCGAACTGACCGTGGACACCTACAAATACTTCCTGGACATCGAGCGGGGAGAGCGGCTGTAAGACCCCGTCGCGGCGGCTGCGGTCGCTTCCTGTTCCCGGGAAGCCGGAAACAAAGAAATGAGGAGCCAGATGAACGCCAAACGGTTTCAATATGTCCTGGTTCTCGCACGCGAAGGCTCCTTTTCCAAGGCGGCCGACGCCCTGGGCATTTCTCAGCCGTCGTTGTCCCAGTACATCAAAAAAATAGAACGCAGCATCGGGCAAACGCTGTTTGACCGGACGAATGGGGAGGTCCGAATCACCGAGGCCGGGAGACTGTACATCGAAGCCGGACAGAAGATCCTCGACATCGAGCATCAGCTGGAAAACGCCTTTGCGGACCTGGCCGCCTGCAAGACCGGCTCCCTCATCGTTGGGGCGGCTCCCTATCGCGCCGCCTCGATGCTGCCCACCATCGCGTCCGCGTTTCGGGCCCGATATCCGGGTATGCACCTGGTCGTCCGGGAGGGCACCACGGCGGAACTGGCGGAGGGCATGGCGCACGGGGAATATGACCTGGCCCTGACCTTGCTGCCAATCGATCCGCGCCTGTTCCGCTATGAAAAGGTCGTGGAAGAGGAACTCATCCTGGCGGTCCCGTCCGCATACCCGCAGTTCCCTTCCGCGCCGGTGGCCGGTCGCAAATACCCGGCTGTGGATGCAAAAGTCCTCGACGGCCAATCTCTGGTCATGCTCACCGACGCGCAGTTCATGCAGAAGCAGTTGGAGCATCTGCTGCTGGACTATCGGCTGCGGGTGTCCGTCGCCGCTGTGGTGAAGTCGCTGGAAGCTCAGATCGAAATGGTCAAGGCCGGTATGGGCATGGCCCTGATGCCCGGCGGGATCGAGCGCTTTTGCCGGGACGACTCCGTGACCTTCTACTCCTTTAGGGACAGGCTTCCCAAGCGGGAGCTTGTGGTCATGTGGCGAAAAGATCGCCCACTGTCCCAGGTGGCGGAGGAACTGAAACAAGTGATTCACAGCATTCCGTGGTAAGCCTACGCCGGGCACGGGTTCCCCGCCAGCCCGGGCCGGTGTTCCACAGCGTCTACAGAAACGGCACACATTCATTTTGCGCACGGATTTTCCATCTTCTCGCCATCCTGTACTCTATAACAGCCGAGAGAACAGAGAAAAAAGAGAGAGAAGAGTATCAGATTCCACGAAAGAGGAGGAAACCCCGTATGCCTGCCGCACTCACCTATCTGGCCATCATGCTGGCGGTGATCGTCGTCTGGTTCCTGCTGCTGAAACGCCCGGTCTATGAGGCCGTGCTGATCAGCTTCCTGATCCTGCTGACGATCACCGACACCTGGGGCAGTGTCCTTGGCTACATCGACACGGGCCTCAAGACCTCGCTGCTCTACTCCATGACGGCCTTCTGCGCCATGTCCATCCTGCTGACGAAGACCAAAGTCATTGACAGCGCCATCGCGGTGATCCTTGCCCTGCTGGGCCGCGTCACCGGCGGCGCGGGCTATGTCTCCGTGGTTGCCAGCTCCTTCATGGGCGCGCTGTCCGGCTCCGGTCCGGGCAACGTCATGGCCACCGGCTCCATCACCATCCCCGCCATGAAGCGTTCCGGCTTCCCGGCGGAACTGGCCGCCAACATCGAGTCCAACGCCTCCTACCTGGGCAACATGATCCCGCCCTCCGGCAACATCACGGCGGCCCTGGGCGCGCTGACCGGCATGGCGGCCTATGGCGAAGGCTTCATCACTCAGGCGGAATTCTGGATCGTACTGTGGGGCTGCTCGCTCTGGTTCATCCTCCAGCGCCTCATCATGGTTTTCGCGTTTTGCAAGTACTATCATGTTGCCCCCATGTCGAAGGACGAACTGCCCAGCCTGAAGGAGACCTTCCAAAAGGGCTGGCAGGGTCTGTTGCTTCCTCTCATCATCCTGCTGCCCTTCGTGCTGGACTACTTCTTCAAGTCCAGCTTCTTCACGGAGCGGCTGGGCGCGGACGGGGCCAAGTACATGAGTTCCTCTCTGCTGATCTTCATCGGCGGCCTGGCCTCTATCTATGCCGTGCTCATTGCGAAGGACAAAAAACAGGTCACACCCAACGCCATCGCCCGGATGTTCGCGGACGGGATCAAGACCATCGCCCCGGCCATCGGCGTCTGCGTGATCGGCTATATGATCGGCGCGATGTTCACCGATCTGGGCGTGACCGACGAGATGCTCAGCTTCATGGAGGGGCTGAACATGGGCAAGCTCGGCATCGTGGTGTTCATCTGCCTGATCACCTGCCTGCTGGGCATGGTGATTCCCGGCAGTTCTCTGGTCGTCATTTTCGGACCGGTCTTCATCACGATTTTGGCCGCCAAGGGCGTGCATCCCACGCTGGCCGCCGCCATGCTGCCCTGCATCTGCGGCGTCATGTGCGGCATCACCCCGCCCCTGGGCCTGGGCATGTATGCCGGTATGAGTCTGGCCGAGTCTGAATTCGGACCGACTTTCCGAAACAACCTCTGGTGGGTGGCGGCCCAGTTCGTGATGGAGGTCATCGTGCTGATGGGCTTCCTGCCCATCCTGGGACTCTAAGGAGGGCGAGACGATGAAAGCAAAGCTTCAAAACGTGGTCAAGGTGTTCAAGCTGATCTTCGGCTATGGCATCATGCTGGTGCTCTTCGCCGGCGGCCTGACCTTCTTCGGTTACCTGGCCGCCCTGCTCATCGGAGGCGAGACGGCGACGGCGATCTGCACCTGGATCTACAAGAGCTTCATTCCGGTGATGATCTATGCCTCCACCATCCTGATTCTCTTCGGCCTGCTGACCATGTACCTGGCAGGGGAGAAGGCCCTGACGCCGGAGAAGAAGGACGCGCAGCACGAGGGCGAGAAATAAGCCGCGCAAGTGCGCAGAATCAGAGATTACAGGCCGGCCTGGTCGGCCTGTGATTTCCACGATAGATTATAGGCAAAAGATTATCGAATGGATAAGCATTGATGTGAACGCCGACGGAATTCACCACCGGCGGAGCGAGGAGGAAGCATGAATCAGTCGATTGTTTTTTTGAAGCGGATAGACGAAGTGCGCGCAGCGCCGATCCCGGAGGCGGTGATGGCCAGGGCGCGGCGCAGTCTGCTGGATTACCTGGCCGTGACCTGCGCCGGGGCCGCGTTCCAAAAGGACAAGCTGGAGCGCTACTGGGCCTTTGCCCAGCCCGAATCGGGGCGCTTCCGGGCCATTGGCACCGGGAAGGACCTGGTTTTGAAAGAGGCCGTATTCCTGAACGGCCTGAACGGCCACGCCCTGGACTTTGACGACGGCACCAACAGCGGCATCATCCACCTGGGCAGCCCGATCTTCAGTCTGCTGATCCCCCTGGCCCAGCGCTATGACGTGGGCGTGGACGCGCTGCTTCGCGCCGCCGTAGTGGGCTATGAGGCCTCCTACACCATGGCCGTGTCCATCCAGCCGGGCCACAAGGCTCTGGGTTATCACGCCACCGGCACCTGCGGCACCCTGGGCGCGACGCTGGCGGCGGCTTATATGCTGGACTTTTCGGAGGAAGAGCGCTTCCAGGCCTTCGCCGCCGCCTGCGTGGCGGCCTCCGGGATGCTGAAAGTGTTGGACGACGGCAGCGAGCTGAAACCCTACAACGTGGCGAAGACCAGCCTCCTGGCGCTGACCGCTCTCCAGTTGGCCAAAGCCGGGTTCCAGGGCCACGCCGACCCCCTGGGCGGACGGGGCTTTTTGAAGATGATGACCGGGCGGGAGGACGTGGAGCTGAAACCCGTATTGCTGAACGGGACTTACGCCATTATGAAGTCCTATACCAAGCCCTATGCCTCCTGCCGCTACACCCACCCCGCCGTGGAGGCGGCCATCCACCTGCGCGCACGGCTGCAGCCCGAAGCGGTGGAGGAGATCGACATCCGCACCTATGACCTGGCCGTCTCCGGCCACGACCACACCGAGATTCCGGGCAGCTACAGCGCCAAGATGAGCATTCCCTACGCCACGGCGGCGGGTCTGCTCTACGGCAAAGCGGGCTTGCAGGAGTTCAGCGACGAGGCGGTCCGGGGGACGGAGATCCTGGACCTGACGAAAAAAATCAGGGTGTCCGCGGACGCGGAGCTGAGCGCGGTCTTTCCCGACGTCCAGGCCGCCGTGGTCACCATCCGCACCACGGACGGGACTTACACGGACCGGGTGGACTTCCCCAAGGGGGAGCCGGAGAACCCGCTGACGGCGGAGGAATTCCGGAGCCGTTACGACGGACTGATGGGATATGCCGGGGTGGACGAAGCCCGGCGCAGCGCGGTGTTCGACGCGGTTTATCGGGAAAATGCGAGCGTGGCGGAGCTGGCGGAACAGCTGTAAGGAGTGACATAATGAAACAAGTGAAACTGATTCTCGGCACCATGACCTTTGGCGAGTCGGTGTTTGAGCCGCAAGTGGGAGCGTTTATCCATGCTTTCCTGGATGCTGGATATGACGAGCTGGACACAGCTTATGTGTACAACGAGGGAAACTGCGAAAAGCTGCTGGGCCAGGTCCTGCCCGGCCTGGACCGCCCCTTCCGGATTGCCACGAAGGTGAACCCCCGCATCAGCGGCAGACTGGACGCGGAGGCGGCTTACCAGCAGGTGAACGAATCCCTGGAGCGGCTGCGGCTTCCCGCAGTGGACACCGTGTTCCTGCACTTCCCCGACCCGGCCACGCCGGTGGAGTCCGTCCTGTCCGCTATGTCCGAGTTGCACGCACAGGGGAAATACCGGGAGCTGGGCCTGTCCAACTTCCCGGCCTGGATGGTGGCGGACGTGTGCCATCTCTGTGACAGGCACGGCTGGGTGAGGCCCACGGTGTTCGAGGGCGTATACAACCCGCTGACGAGAAGAGCAGAGGCAGAACTGAACGATTGCCTGAACCACTTCGGTATGCGCTTCTACGCCTACAATCCCATGTGCGGCGGCCTGCTCACCGGGCGCTACGGCAAGTTTGAGGACGCCCCCACGGACGGCCGCTTCACCCACCGGCCCAACTACCAGGGACGCTACTGGAAAAAGAGCTTCTTTGACGCGGTGGAGGTCATCAAGGCTGCGGCGGAGCGCAACGGGATCACTTCCGTGGAGGCGACCTACCGCTGGCTGGCCTATCACTCCGTGCTGAACGGTGATCGGGGAGACGGCATCCTGATCGGGGCGTCCAAGCTGGAGCATCTGCTTCAAAACATGGAGACGCTCAAGGCCGGACCGCTGCCGGAGGATGTGGTGGAGGCGTTTGAAACCGCCTGGACGATCACCAGGGGCGACAGCCCGGAGTATTTCACTTTATACAAAGGCAAAGGCTCTGTAGGAGGGGAAAAGAAATAAATGCTCAATCAGGAGAAGGTATTTGAAGTTTTGGAACAGCACGGCGTCCGCTATTTCACCGGCGTGCCGGACAGCTACCTGAACGGCTTCTGCAACTACGCCCTGGCCAACTGCGGGGACCGGAACGTGATCGCGGCCAACGAGGGCAACGCCGTGGCCATCGCAGCCGGACATTATCTCGCCAGCAGGGAGATCCCCCTGGTTTACATGCAAAACAGTGGGGAGGGGAACGCCGTCAATCCGCTGGCCAGTCTGGTGGACCGGGAGGTGTACGCCGTCCCGATGCTGCTGCTCATCGGCTGGCGGGGGCAGGGGAACTCAGAGCCCAACCACCCCCAGCATACGCGCCAGGGGGAGATCACCGCGACTCTGCTGGAGCTCTTGCACATCCCCTACACCGTCCTGACGGACGACGACGCGCACTTTGCCGGGACCGTCGCCAAAGCGGTGCAATACTGCCGGGAGACGCGGGGCGTCTACGCCCTCATCGCGCCCAAAGGCGTCATGGCCGACCCGGACAAGCCCAACAACGTGGACGACAGCTATCCCATGAGCCGGGAGGAGGCCATGGAGGTCATTCTCGACCATATGCCGGAGGACACGGTCTACAGCGCCACAACGGGGCGGGCCACCCGGGAGCTGTTCTTCCTGCGGGAGCGGCGGGGTGAGACGAAAGCCCATGACTTCCTGAACGTGGGCAGCATGGGCCACGCCAGTTCCGTGGCCCTGGGTATGGCGCTGGCCCAGCCGGAGCGCCATGTGGTGGCCCTGGACGGGGACAGCGCCGCCATGATGCACCTGGGGGCCATGACGATGGTCTCCAAGGTCTCAGCGCCCCGCTTCCTCCATGTGGTGCTGAACAACGGCGCGCACGAATCCGTCGGCGGCCAGCCCTCCGCCGGGCATCTGGTGGACTTCACCAAAGTCGCGGAGGCCTGCGGCTATGCCACCGTGGGCCACGCCGTGACCACGGAAGCGGAGCTGGTGGAAGCTCTGGACGCCCTTCGGGATTGCGGCCGCGCCGCCTTCCTGGACGTGCGCATCCACAAGGGCCTGAAAAGCAAGCTCCCGCCCATCGTCTTCGACCACAGAGCGGCCATCGACGCGCTGATCGAAGACCTGAACGGCTGATTTTCTGAACACAAAGCATATCAATGTGCCACAGCGTGGCGGAAAGGATTACAAAAATATGAACAGCATGGAACAGACCAGAGCATTTCTGCGCTCCATCGGTCAGCCCGGCGGAGACGCCTACGACCTGCCTACCTCCGAAAAGCGCTTCCGCGACGGCGGCCAGTACCGCTTTGAAGTGCCCGGCATCCAGGGCCCCAAGGTCATGAAGGCCCTGTTGGAGGCCATGGACAGCTACGGCCTCTACCTCCACCGGGTCACCCAGACCCAGGGTATCATGCGCCTGACCGACGAGGAGATCGCCAAAATGGTGGATCTGGCCCACCAGTGGCAGACCGACCTGATCCTTGCCATCGGCCCCCGGGCCACCACCGACACCTCCGCCTCCGTCCACACGGAGGAGGGCGTCCGCATGGGCTATCGCCTCCGGGGCCAGGAGCAGATCGTCCGCGCCATCGAGGACGTGAAGCGCGCCGCCCGTCTGGGCTGCCGGGGCTTCCTGGTCTATGACGAGGGCAGCCTCTGGATTCTGAACGAGATGCGCAAGGCCGGGGAGATCCCCGAAGATTGCCACTTCAAGATCTCCGCCCACGCGGGCCACGGGAATCCCTGCTCGGCCAAGCTGCTGGAGCTGATCGGCGCGGACTCCGTGAACCCGGTGCGCGACATCCAGCTTCAGATGATGGCGGCCATGCGGCAGGCCATTGACATCCCCCTGGACCTCCACACGGAGAACCCCAAGTCCACCGGAGGCTTCATCCGCCACTATGAGGTGCCGGAGATGATCCGCGTGGCGGCCCCCATCTACCTGAAGACCGGCGGCTCCGTGGCGGCCACCCACAGCTGGGACAGCACCGAGGACGACGCCCGCAAGCGCGCCAAGCAGTGCAGCCTGGTCAAGCGCATGATCGACGAATACTACCCCGAGGCTGTCTGGTCTCCCAAGGGCAGCCTGATCTGAGAACAGGGAAAGGAAGGAAACGCCGATGAGACACCATATGTATAACCCCGACTTCAAATTTGTGGTGGAGCCGGAGCATTTCAACAAGTACACGGACCGTGAGCTGCTGCAATACTGCCTGGGCGCTACCATGTACATGCCTGGATATAAGGACTTTACCCCGAAGATCCTGGATCATTCCATGCCCGCCCTGACCACCATGGTCCTGTGCTTTGAGGACGCCTGCCCGGAGGAAAAGGTGCCGGAGGCCATGGAGAACGTCCATCACCTGCTCTCCACCGTCACCGAGGCGGTGGACAGCGGCACGCTGGACCCCGACCACGTTCCCCTGATCTTCGTGCGCATCCGCAATCTGGAGCAGTTCAAAGCGTTTGGCGAGAAGCTGACGAAGCAGGAGGTCCGCTCCCTCTGCGGCGTCAACTTCCCCAAGTTCAACGCGGAGAACGGCTATGAATACTACGCCTATCTGCGGGATCTGAACAATCGTTTCGGCGAGATTCTGTACGGTATGCCCATCATCGAGGATCCGGAGGTGGCCTACAAGGAGAGCCGTATGACCCAGCTCCTGGGCATCAAGAAGATCCTTGACAAATACAAGGATCTGGTGCTCCAGGTGCGCGTAGGCGGCACGGATTTTTCCAGCGTCTTCGGCGTGCGCCGGGGCGTAGACTACAGCCTCTATGACATTATGACCGTCCGCGAGTGCCTGAGCGATATCATCAACGTCTGCGGACGGAACAACGACTATGTGATCTCCGGTCCCGTGTGGGAGTATTTCCGTGCGCCGAAGGAGCTGATGTTCGAGGAACTCCAGCACTACGGCATCGAGGACTATCTGATGCGCCGTCAGCCCCTGGTGAACGGCGAGATCGACGGCCTGTTGCGGGAAGTGCTGCTGGACAAGGCCAACGGCTTTGTCGGGCGCACGGTCATCCACCCCACCCATGTGAAGTTCGTCAACGCTCTGATGGCCGTGACGCGGGAGGAGTACGACGACGCCTGCCTGATCCTGGGCACCGGCGGCGGCGTGGTGAAGGGCTCCGGCGGCAACAAGATGAACGAGATCAAGCCCCATCTCAACTGGGCCAAAAAGGTCTACAACCGGGCGAGAGCCTACGGCGTCATCAAAAACGAGAGCGGGTTTGTCAAGCTGTTCGCGGTGAACGAGTGAAAAACGCGCCCCTCCCCACGCCTGGACAGGCGTGGGGAGGGGCGACGGGAAAAGAGGGACGGAAATGATTCAACTGCAAACACCCATCAGCGAGGAGACTGCGGCGGCGCTCCGGGTGGGCGATACCGTGGAGATCAGCGGCTATATCCTCTGCGGGCGCGACGCGGTGCTGCCGAAGCTGCTGAAGATGATCGAGGACGGCACAGTGGGCGAGCTGGGCGTGGACCTGCACGGCCAGGTGATCTTCCACACGGCCGTCAGCCCCGCCGGGGTTGGGCCAACCAGCTCCAACAAGCTGGAGATTGAGAGCAGCATCGCGCCGCTGAGCGCAGCCGGGATCAAGCTGCATCTGGGCAAGGGCGAGCTGCATCGGGAGACAATCCAGGCGCTGGAACAGCACAATGCCGTGTATGCGGTGATTCCCCCGGTGACGGCGCTGCTGGGCGCAAAGACCACAGAGCAGCGGGTCCTGGCCTTCCCGGAACTGGGCATGGAGGCGCTGCACCTCATCAAAGTGGACAAATACCCGGCCATCATCGGCGCGGCGCAGGGGAGGAGCATCTATGACAAGTGATCTGATCTCTCTCGTCCGGGACACACTGGTGGAGGCAGGTTCCACCTTCCGGGCGGACAAAAAAGAGGCCTATCGCCGCGCCATTGCGGCGGAGACCAATGAAAAGGCCAAATGGGTGCTGCAAACGGTGTTGGACAACGCCGAGGCCGCCGAGGCCAACTGCAGTCCCCTCTGCGACGACAGCGGCATCCCCCACCTGGTCCTGGAGGTGGGCCCGGACCGCGCCGTGACCGGGCGGATGCTGGACGAGATTCGGGAGGGCGTGCGCCAGGGCCTCCGCAAGCTCCCCGGCCGCCCCATGGGGATTCTGGGGGACGACAGCCACCGCATTGACCAGAGCGGCGGCCTGGACCCGGACAGCGCCGGGGTGGAGCCCGCGCCCATCCTGCTGCGCCGCTGTGCGGACGACGTGATCCGCCTCCACATCCTGATGTTCGGCGGCGGTCCGGCCATTCGGGCCAAGACCTATCGCGTCTTCCACAAACATAACACCCAGGTGGTACTGGATGAGATCGTCAACTGGGCCAGGGAGGGCGTGGCGCAGTTGGGCTGCTCCCCCTGCACACTGGCCGTGGGCATCGGTCGCTCTCACTACGAGGCCACCAGCATGATGCTCCAGGCCCAGGTGGATGGGCGCTATGACCGCCAATCCGAGATGGAGCGGGAGATCACCCGCCGCGTCAACGAAGCGGACATCGGCCCCCTGGGTCTGGGCGGCAGCACCAGCGTCCTGGCCACCTTCCTGAAGGTCGGCCCCCAGAGAGCCAGCGGCGTCCGCATCGTCTGCGTCCGCCCCACCTGCTGCTTTGAACCCCGGATCGCAACGGTGGAACTGTAAGGCTCTATGTCAATCATTGGAGTAGAGCAAAAAGAAGACCTCAGAGACCCGTGAGGATGTGGCGCGCCACATCCTCACGGGTCTCTGAGGTTGAGTGTAAGCACGCAACAACCACCTAATTGCAAAAGCCGGCACCTGCAGGTATCCGAGACCGCAGGGGGACAACGAAAAGCACTTTGGCCTGCGGGTGGACGGGGAGATTCTGGCGAAATTCCGCTATGTCTGCGGCGACGAAGGGCGCTCCGCCAACAGCCAGATCATTCAGCTGATGCTGAAATACATCGCGGACTATGAGCGGGAGCATGGGAAGATCGACGGGAAGGAACTGCAATGCGCCGCCTGCGCGGACAGGCGCGGAACAGGGGGAATCCATCCAACTGGACAAAGCAACAGGGAAGCCCCTGGCACGGCGCTGCCGCAGGCTTCCCTGTTGCGTTTTATGCGAAAACAATCTATCCCTTCACCAGCCCAAGCACCAGTTGGATCAATTCCGCGGGATCGTTGGTGCAGTACTGCGCGCCCCGCCGGATGCTTTTGGCGATGTGATCGGGCTTGCGGGAACCGGCGTAAAAGAGAAACGGGATCGTTTTGTCAAGTGCCCGAACCTGTTCCAGCAGAACATAGCCCGCTTCCGGCCCCTCTTTGCGCCCCATATCCGAAATGATGAGCGCGAATTCATGCGTTTTCATCAGCGCGAGCGCCTGCTGGGTGGAGAGGGCCAAAGAGAATTCCAGGCCGTAGCGTTCCATCATTTTTCGCTCATAGACATTGTTTTCCGGCCTGTCGTCCACCCAGAGGATCTCCTTCTTCCCGCCGGTGGAATACTGGGTGCCGTGGATCAGGCTGTTGAAGTACAGTTCCAAATGGTCCTGCACCGTCCGGGAGAGCGAATCGGCGGAGGGAATCACCCAATACAGGCCGTCTTCCCGATGCTTTTTCTGAAAGTCCAGCACCTTTTGATACTGCGCCAGGTCGATTTGAGACGGATTGACGGGAATATCCAGAAAATACAGAAGCACGGGTTTGCCGTCTGCAATGGAGCGCTCGATCTCTTCCTCCGTGCCGGATTCGAAGTCCAGCGTCGGCGTTCCAAACCGGGTCCAGAACAGGCCGAGCAGCAGATCGGCGTTGTCCACAATCTGACGGTTCAGCAGCGTCTGCGGATGCGCGCCCATCTCAGGATAGCTGTGCGTCGGCCAGCGCGTGAGATGGAGCATCACATTGTTTGCCGCGCCGAACCGGTCGTTGAATCTGCGCGCGGCGTCCTCCAACTGCGGGATGTACTGCGCGACATCGCCGGGGCAGGAAATCAGACAATCGTAAACACTGGCCTGTTTCGGCATGGGCTTTTCTCCCTTTCTCTTTCTATGGTATGGTTTCGATGCGGCGGGGGAGGGGTTCAGCCCGCATCCTCCCCCAGCCCCTCAATCAGCCCCGGCGTGTCCGCAATCGTCGTCCAGATCGGCAGCACGCCCTTGGTCTTCCAGTAGATCTCCTTTTGGTACAAATAGCTCAAAATCCGCCGCCGGACGTGCTCGTCCATGCCCTCCAGGTGCCGGGGTTCCAGGGCGGGGGCGTCGTAGTCCCCGGCGTGCTGACCGCTGATGTCGGCGTACATCCGCAGGACCTGGAACACCAGCTCGTCGATGGTGACCACCAGGAAGCGGTGGGGCTCCTCCCCGTCGGGGCGCACGTCGTCCAGGTTTTTCATGATGCGGCGGAAGTTGTAGTCGTTGCCGGAGAAGCCGATGAACAGGCACACGTCGTCGTAGATAGCCCGGGCCAGCAGGAAGTTGGACCAGCTGTAGTTCTTCTGCTCCATGCCGTAAAAACTCTTCTCCGACAATACCACGCTCTGGGACTCCTGCCGATTGGGGGTACAGAGGTCGATGAAGCCGTGGGGGTGGAAGACGTTCAGCCGCCGCAGGGTCCCCAGGGGCGGCGGGTCGGCCTCGTCAAAGAGGGACAGCACCTCCAGCGGCGTCCCGGTCTCCGCCAGGAAGTCCGAGGACCCGGCCACGGCCTCCAGCAGGTTGTCGTAGTTGTAGGTGATGACGGAGCGGTTCTTCTGCTGCCCCCGCTCCACATAGAAGCGCCGGGCGGCCAGCCGGGCGGTCATCCAGAGGGTGGTGTCCCGCCCCACGTGTTCCGCCACGGAGAAAACCGGGCGGTCATAGAGGCAGTAGCGCACCAGGCCCTTCACCCGCTCGTCGCTGTCCCCGCTTCCCAGGGGCAGCAGCGCGCCCCGGCGCTGGGAGCCGTATTTCGACAGCACCAGGTCGATGTACTCCGCCACTTCCAGGGCGTCGGTGCCGTTGAAGACCTGGTTCAGGCTGTTGTAGAGCCGGGCGTTGTGGGGGTCGTCCTTGCAGCCGGGGCCGTAGAAGGGGTCGGCGTTGCCGATGTTGGTCAGCAGGAAGGTGGCCCGGGCCAGCAGCCGGTCCCAGGAGGGCAGCTTCACCGACTGGCTGACCCCTGCGCCCAGGATCAGGGCGGTATTTTTTTGCTCCCGGAGCTGCCGCTGCACATGCCTGGCCCGGCGCTCCATCTCGTCCAGAAACGCGCTGTGGTCGGCAAAGAGGGCGCGCATCAGGCTGTTTCCGCCTTGTCTCGGTGCTTCCATGTCAGCCTCCTTCCCGCTTCCGCCGGGCCGAGCCGATGGAAAGCCAGCTGTTCAGGATCAGTTGGTGGATCTGCCGCTGCCCCAGCTCCGGCCAGTCGCCGCACTGGGCGCGCAGCTCGTGCAAAATTGCCGCTCCGGCTGGCTGCCGTTCCAGTTCCGCGTTCTCCTGCATACACAGCAACAGATAGTCCACGATCAGCTCCTGGGTCCGCAGGGGCGCGTAGCTCCGGTGGCAGTCGATCAGCAGCCGGTCCAGATGGCGGCACAGGGCATCCGGGTCCGGTCTGCGGAGGAAGGCCCCCTGGGCGTCCAGGGCGTCCACCAGGCGGCGGATGTCCTGCTGCAGGTCCGGTCCGAGGACGCAAAGCTCCCGTCCGCAGCGCTGGGCCTCGCACAGTTGCTCTGGCATTTGAATGGCATAAGCCGCCCGGAGGACGCAGCTCAGGCGCAGCATCACGGCGCTGTCGTCGGGGAAGATGTCCTCCACCGTGCCCTCCTGGTTGAAACAGTGCCAGACGATATACTGCGCCGGGCTGAGTTGCCACATTTGAATGGCCAGAATGTCGGAAAAGCCCTCGTTCATGGCGTCGAAGCAGTCGTCGATGAAGTGGTCCGCCACATAGGCGATGTCCACGAAGGCCTGTTTGTTGACCCACTCCAGGTCCGGCGTGCCCCGCAAAAAAAGCAGCATCTGCCAGAGGCTGCGGTAGAGGGCCTGGTTGACGGAGCGGGCCGCCGGGCCGGAGCTGAGGTGGTCGTAGGCGTTGATGGTGCGGGAGAACAGCAGCATGGCTGGGTTGCGCAGCTCCAGCCGCTCCGCCTCCCGGGCCAGGGCGGAGGCGATCTCCCGCTGCATCCGGTTCAGTTCGTCATAGGCGTTGTGGAAAAAGCGGGTGTCGCTGCCGGTGGTCAGCGTGGGGGTCAGCAGCAGATAGAACTGGTTTTTGAGGCTCTGGATGGCGCTGCGGGAGTAATAGTCCAAAGGCGTGTGCAGTTCCTCCCGCCGGGCAAGCTGGGCCTGGGCCGCCTCGATCAGCCGGGCGCGGGTGATTTTCTGCTCCGTCGCCACGGTCTCCCGCAGCACGGTCCGCAGCAGCGCCAGCGCCTCGGGCCGCCCCGCCGGGGCCAACTCCCGCAAAAGCGCTGTCCAGTCCCCCTCCTCCGGCACCTTTTCCGTCAGGGACCAGGCGATCAGCTCCAGCACGGCCTGACGGAGAAAGCGGTAGCGCTCCTCCCGGCAGCGGTTGCCGAAGATGTGGACGCACTCGTGGGTGACGGAGATCAGCGCCGGCCAGAAGTGATAGAGCGTCCGCTCGGGCAGCTCGATGAGCAGCAGACTGGTGTCCCGCTGCCCGCAGGGCCCCAGCATGGGGAGAAATTCAAAGAGGTTCGTCACCCGGATCTCGTCCTGCCCGCCGCTTTTCACCAGGAGGCTGTAGCCGCTGCCGCGGGAGGGGTCGGCCCGGGTCAGGTCCAGGAACTGGTGGACGATCTGATTGTAGAAGAATACCAGCTTGGTGGCAGAGCCGATGGAGGCGTGCTGGAGCTGCCCTTCCTCGAAGAAATACTTGTCCGACAGGGAGATGTCGCTGAGGAAGCTCCCCACCTGCTCGCAGAAGCAGTGCAGGGCGGTCTCGTACTGCTCCCAGAACACCCGGAACTCCGCCGAAGCGTTCCAGCGCTCCAGCGCCCGGGCCTCCGCCGCCTCCGGTGTCAGGCAGGCGTCCTCTGTCCCCAGGGCCTCCAGCCGCCCGGACTTCTCGGCAATCAGCCGGTTGGCCCGGTCCATGTTTTCAAACAGGGCCTGGAACAGCGGCGCCAGGAACCAGCGCAGTTCAAAGGCGTGGCTGGCTCCGGTCAACATCAGATAGCGGCTCACCAGCAGCCGCAGGGAAGTGGTCAGCCGCTGGCTGCGCCGGTGGCGCTCCCGCAGGGCGCGGAACGCGGTGAAAATGCGGTCATAGCGCATGTCGAAGGCGGCGGAGGCCAGGGAGGGTCGCCCTTCGTTGGAGGCCCGGCGCAGCGGCTCTCGCCGAAGCTGGAAGCGGGTGTACTCCGACAGCGCGATCTCCCGGTAGCAGTCGTTGGCCGGGTTCAGCAGCCCGCCGCGCAGATATTGGGGCAGCAGGGCGGGCAGAAAGGCCCCGGGGATGCGCAGGGCCGCGTCTGCCGTGCCGTGGGTGCGGTACTCCTGGATGTCCGCCCCCAGCGCCCCCCGCAGGGCGTCCAGCAGCGCCCCCACCTGTTCCCCGGGGGCCATTTGCAGCTCCACCAGCACGGAGTAGATCTCCTGCCCGGCCCGGTCAAAGGCGGCGCGAAAAGCCGGGGGCGGTTCGGGGGAACCGTGGGACTTCAGCCAGTTTTCCACCCCCAGCACCGTGTAGCAGGTGGAGACGGCGGACAGATCCCCGCCTCCGGCGGTCAGCGTGCGGATGTGGTCGCAGAGGTCCTGCACCGCCTCCACGGAGTCGGTTTTCAGCAGCAGCACAAAGTCGTGGTAGCCCAGGGTCTCGAACATCCCGCAGTCCATGTCTTTCAGCTGCGGGGCGATCCGCTCCCCCAGCGCTTTGGTGAGCCTGTCCGCGTCCGCGTAAGCGGCAATGGCCTCCGCCGTCAGGTTGACGATCACCATGGCGAAGAAGGGCAGGGGGGAGTCCGGGCACTGTCCCCGGCCCCACTGCTCCCAGAGGGCATAGCGATAGCCCAGCGCCTCCAGCTCCCCCCGGCAGCCGGGGAACAGGAGCTTGAGGACGAAGGTGTTGATAAACGGCTGTTCCAGAAAGCGGCTTTCCCCCTCCGGGATGTCCGCCGCCGCCTCGTCCATCTGCAGGGAGGGGGCCAGGTCATACCAGCGCTCGGCGGTCCGGAATTCGATGCCGTCAAAGCTGCCGAACAGCAGACAGTCAAAGCAGCCCGTGTCGTCCTGTCGGAGCCGGAGCTTCCGTTTTTTTAAATTCAGCAGCAGCCCCAGCGCGTCGCCGGGCCGCTCAGCAGAAGTGGATGGATGCATGGTGCCGCACCTTCTTTTTGTACGATGGGTGTACGATGGTCCTGGCCGGGACAGATGCCCCGGCGCGTCGTTGTTTTTGGGAGAGGAGGGATGGGCTAGAGGCAAAGCGTAAGGCTTATTTGACCCGTCCATAGGGTCACGGGGTTGTAGCTTTGCGCTGCAATGTTCCGGTTCGCACAATCGCCCGCGCCAGCCGCATCCTTCCGGCGCATCCCCTCCCCTTGTAGGGGCCGACGTCCCGACGGCCCGGCAGCAAACGGCGAAACCCAGCGTCAAGCCACCGGCGAATCCGCAGCCACCCCGGTAAGGAACGCCGTCCCCGGCGTTCCGCGCAGCAGCGCACAAAGGCTGCAAAGACCCCGGGCGAATCCGCAACCCCCCGAAGCGCTTCGCGCCGAAAAATCCCCCCGGACGCCGCCGGAACGGCGCAAGCGCCCGGTTCCAATCCGCCGCCCCGCCTCAGGGCTCCGGCGGCAGCTCCTCCTGCGGGGGAATGTAACCCGGATAGTCCTCCAGCGTGAGGGAGCGCATGGGGATGAACCCCGCCGCCCCCTTGGGCGGCCGGTGCCCGTTCCCCTTGAGCCGACAGGTGGAGACCTTCGCCGCCTGCGCCTGATGCGACTTCCCGCCCATGTGGGTAAACAGATATTCCTTGTTGTTCTCGACCATACGCCAACCACCCCCGCCCCCGCGCAGCCGGGGGAATCTTGTAATATATCAACAGTATATGCGATGGGAGAGTGGCTGTCAATCGGGACTTTGTACAAAGCTGGGGGAGGAGGGGGGCTGACAGCACGGACGGGATGTCGCCAAAATGCGGGACGATTTTTCGCCAAATCGCAGTTTTTCCGTCAGCTATAAAACGATGACTCCCGCTCCCCGCGCTAAACCGCCGGGGGCGGGAGTGATATCTTGATATGGATCAGAAGTGCGTGACGTCCAGCCGCTTTATCCAAAGATTACAGACGGCGTTTGCGTCAGGCACTCGCGCCCGCGTGACCCATCTAAGATCAAATGTGCCACGGAGCGGATAACCTCGTCGTAGCGGTCCAGTTCGCTTTGGGAAAAGCCGTTGACCTCCTCCCAGCGAAAACCGGGCAGCCAGCAAACCGCGTTGTGAAAAAAATCCCGGTCATCCGGCTTTTCCACATAGACCTTGACCTTGCCGTCCTGCTTCATCTCCGAGTGGACGATCTCCGCACCGTCGTCCAGGGTCAAAAACGGATACATCATGGCAAACGCCTCCTGAAAACCTGTATGAGAAACGTACACTTTTGCAAAAAAAAGGCTGCCATTCCCTTGGAAACAGCAACCCTTTTTCCATTGGTGGAGATGGCGGGAGTTGAACCCGCGTCCGAAAGCGCTTTGGGAGGAACTTCTCCGGGTGCAGACAGTTCTTTGCATTCCCTTGCCGCTCCGTGAGCTGTCACACTGGGCGGCTTGGTAGCTTCATGATGCATGGTGCGCGTAAAGCTTAGCGCACGCACGTTCACCACTGATCGACGCCTGATCCGGAGCCGTGGTCCTCTCCGGTCAGACGGTCACTGCTCAGGCAGCGACAGGAACAAACTCAGTGTTGTTCTTTAATTTATAAGGTGCCCGTTTTCAGGATGCCGGGCGCATCCACCCGCTATTCCAACCTCCACACCCCCGTCGAAACCGTTACATCCCCATATATAATATAGTATGGGATCACGCGAGGGGAGGGGGGCGGGGGAGCCGCCGGGGCGGTTCCCCCGATGTAGCATACTCAGATGGTCTCCGGCGCGGGGTAGTCTACGCCGAAGCAGTCCACGGTGACGCGCTTCATCACCTGGGGCGTTTTGGGCCGGTCGCTGAAATCGCAGGGGGTGTCGGCGATCTGGTCCAGGACCTCCAGGCCCTCGATCAGCTTGCCGAAGGCGGCGTACTGGTTGTCCAGGTGGGGGGCCTTGGCGTGCATGATGAAGAACTGGCTTCCGGCGGAGTTGGGCATCATGGTCCGGGCCATGCTGAGAACCCCGCGGGCGTGCTTGAGCGTGTTTTGGAAGCCGTTGGCGGTGAACTCGCCCTTGATGGAATAGCCGGGGCCGCCCATGCCGGTGCCCTGGGGGTCGCCGCCCTGGATCATGAAGCCGGGGATGATGCGGTGGAAGCCCACCCCGTCATAAAAGCCTTTCTGGACCAGGGAGATGAAGTTGTTGACGGTGTTGGGGGCGATGTCGGGGTAAAGTTCGGCGCGCATGACGCCGCCGTTTTCCATTTCGATGGTGACGATGGGATTCATTGCGATTCCTCCTCAGTGTTGTCTCAGGGCGCGCTCCATGTCCCGCCCGGCCTGGCGCTTCGCGTCGGCGTCGCGCTTGTCGTAGAGCTTCTTGCCTTTGCACAGGCCCAACTCCACTTTCACGCGGCTGTCCTTGAAGTAGACCGAGAGGGGGACCAGGGCGATGCCGTCCTGCATCACCCGGGCCTGGAGTCTGCGGATCTCCTTTTTGTGCATCAGCAGCCGCCGCACCCGGTCCGGGTCGCGGTTGAAGATGTTGCCCTTTTCGTAGGGGCTGATGTGCATCCCGCGCACGAAGAGCTCCCCGTTTTTGATGGTGCAAAAGGAGTCCTTGAGGTTCAGGGTGCCCGCCCGGATGCTCTTGACTTCGGTGCCGGCCAACTCGATGCCCGCTTCGCAGCGTTCCAGCACATAATAATCGTGGAACGCCTTGCGGTTGCTGGCTACGGATTTGATTCCCTGCGCCCTGGGCATGGCGGACGACACCTCCTTTTTTTCGGTACTGAGAAGATTATAGCACATTTGCCCGGAAAAAAAAGGTCTAATTCGTGAATTATTTGTGAAGGAAGGGACGGACGTAGGGGGCCAGGCGCACGGCGCAGCCCTTGGGCCGGGCAAAGAGCAGGGACCCGTGGGCGCCGGCATACAGTTCCAGGGCGGCTCCGCTCCAGCAGCGCCGCCACCGCCACAGGCCCTCCCGCAGCAGCAGCGCCGCCGCGCCGTCGGTGAGGCTCAGCCCCTCCGGCAGACGCATCACCAGATATTCCACTCCGCATCGCCTCCATGCCCCATGATACCACTGAAAAAACCGGCGTTCCATAGAAAAGTTATGGTAATGCGGGCAGAAATGTGATAAAATCAAATCGAAACCCCGCCGTCCCCGTCGAACTGGGGGAAGAGCGGCGGAAGGAAGCAGCAAATGGAAAACGGACCGAATATGAGGTGCGAGATGGACTATACGGAAACGATGCTGGAAAGCCGGGAGATCTACAGCGGGCGGATCATCCGCGTCCATGTGGACGAGGTGGAGCTGTCCGACGGGACCCGGAGCCGCCGGGAGATCGTGGACCACCACGGGGGCGTGGCGGTGCTGCCCGTGGACGCGGAGGGCTATGCCTATTGCGTGCGGCAGTACCGCTATGCCTACGGAAAAAGCCTGCTGGAGGCCCCGGCGGGCAAGCTGGAGCCGGGGGAGCGGCCGGAGGACTGCGCCCTGCGGGAACTGAGCGAGGAGACGGGCTTCACCGCCGGGCGCCTGGTGCCCCTGGGCTGGCTCTACCCCTCTCCGGGCTATTGCAGCGAGGTGCTGTATCTCTTTCTGGCCACCGGGCTGAAGCCGGGCCGGGCGCATCTGGACCCCGGCGAGTTCCTGGACGTGGAGCGCCACAGCCTGGCAGAGCTGGAGGAGATGGTGCTGCGCAATGAACTGCACGACGCCAAGACCGTGACGGCGGTCTGGCGGGCCAGACGCTTTCTGGCGGGAGAGGAGGCGCGCCCATGCCCGGCACAGTGCTGATTGTGGATGACGAGAGGGCCATTGTAGAGATTCTGGACTTCAACTTGCGCAAAGCGGGCTATGACACCTTAAAGGCATATGACGGTGCGGAAGGTCTGCGCCTGGCCCGGGAGGGGAACCCGGACGCGATTTTGCTGGACGTGATGCTGCCCAAACTGGACGGCTTTTCGGTCTGCCGGGCGCTGCGGGAGGAGGGCGACAACGTGCCCATCATCATGCTCACCGCCCGGGAGGAGGAGCGGGACAAGGTCTTCGGCCTGGAGACGGGGGCGGACGACTACATCACCAAGCCCTTCTCCATGCGGGAACTGCTGGCCCGGGTCAAGACCAATCTGCGCCGCAGCTTCCAGAGCGCGGGCGGGGAGAGCGGACACAGGAGCGCGCAGATCACGGTCCGGGAACTGTGCCTGGATCTGGAGCGCCATGTGGCCACCCGGGCCGGGCAGGAGCTGGACCTGAGCGAGCGGGAGTTTGAGTTGTTGAAATGCCTGGCCCAGAGCCCGGGCAAGGTGCTGAGCCGCAAGGAGCTGCTGCGCCAGGTCTGGCAGTACGACTACTATGGCGACGACCTCCGGGCCGTGGACGTGGCCGTGCGCCGTCTGCGGGAGAAGCTGGAGCGCAACCCCGCCGCCCCGGAATATGTGATGACCCGCCGGGGGGCCGGGTATTATTTGATGAAGTGAGGAACGCCCGGAAGAGAGGAGGCGGCGGATGGTCAAGAGCATCTATATCAAACTGGTGGCCATCATCCTGGTGCTGATCGTGGCGCTGCTGCTGGTGGTGGGGGCCTTTCTGATGAGCGGCGTGCGCAATTTCTACGTCAGCGCGTTCTATGATCAGATGCGGGAGGTCTTCGCCAGCGCCGACGTGGCCGCGGACCTGCGGGCGGCGGCGGAGGGCGAGGGCGGCGCGGCGCTGCTGGCGGACATCCTCCGGGCCAACATGGGCCGTCTGGGGGTGGACGCCACCACCCGCAGCTTTTTCGTCCTGGACGGGGAGACGGGCCAGTGCCTGGCCGGGTCCAACATGGCGGAGGGGGAACATCTGACTGTCACCCGCAACATCCTCACCGCCCTGGCGGGGGGCGACGGCTACGCCTCCGACCCGGACGAGGACTTTATGGACATGGCCCTGCCGCTGCGCGGGGCGGGGGGCAGCTACATCCTCTATGTGATCGACAACAAGGAGACCGTGACCCGGCTGAACGCGGAGCTGATGGGCATCGTGGTCCGGGCCATTGCGGTGGGACTGCTCATCAGCAGCCTGCTGGGGATGCTGCTGGCCAAGACGGTGGTGACCCCCATCCAGCACCTGACCCGGGCCGCCGAAAAGGTGGCGGCGGGGGACTTCTCCGAAAAGGTGGAAAACGAGACCGCCGACGAGATCGGCGTCCTGGCCCGCACCTTCAACGACATGGCCGACCAGTTGGAGACCAACATCGAGAGCCTGAAAAACGCCGAGCGGACCCGACGGGAGTTCGTGGCCAACGTGTCCCACGAGCTGCGCACGCCGGTGACCAGCATCCGCTCCTACGCGGAGACCCTGGGGGACGCGGCGGGGACCCTGGACGGGGAGACGGAGCGGCGCTTCCTGGAGGTCATCGTCAGCGAGAGCGACCGCCTGAGCAAGATTGTCCAGGACCTGCTTCTGCTCAGCCGCTTCGACGCGGGCAATCTGCGCTTCGACTATCAGCAGTTTTCTTTTGAGAAATCCGTCCGCAGCGTCTTTGACGCCCAGCTTTTGGAGGCCCAGCGCCGGGGCCACGACTTCCGGCTGGAAGTCCGGGACGATCTGCCCGACATCCGGGGGGACCGGAGCCGCATCGAACAGGTGCTGATCAACATGGTCTCCAACGCCCTCAAATACACCCCCGACGGCGGGTGCATCCGCATGACGGCGGGGGCGGCGGGGGACCGGGTCTTCTGCACGGTGACGGACAACGGCGTGGGCATCCCCCAGGAGGACCAGAGCCGGGTCTTCGAGCGCTTCTACCGGGTGGACAAGGCCCGCTCCCGGGAGAGCGGCGGCACCGGCCTGGGCCTGTCCATCGCCTATGAGATCGTGGAGCGGCACGACGGGCGTCTGGAACTGCAAAGCCAGCCCGGCAAGGGCACGGCCATCACGGTCTGGCTGCCCGTGGGAGGGCCGCAGCATGGATAAGGCGATGCGCGGGCGCGACATCCTCCGCCGGGTGTGCCTGGTGGTGCTGAGCGTCACGGCCCTGCTGCTGGCGCTGGAGACGGGCTATCTCAGCCTGACGCCCAACCGGGACGCCCCGGGGCACGCGGCCGCGCCCACCGCGCCGCAGACCGGGGACAGCGCGGCGGCCCTCTGGCCCCGGGGGGTGCTGATCTCCCGGGCCGACGGCCACCGCCGGGCCGCCCTCTGCGACCAGGCGGAGACGGAGCGGCTGTTCTCCCCCTTCGCCGCCCTGCTGGGGGAAGCCCTGGGCACTGCGGGCGCGGCGGAAGCGCTCAGTGAGGCGGACTTCCGCCTGGGCCTGACGGGGGAGGGGCTGTTTGTCGATCTGGGCGCGGCCTGCCCCCTGGGGCTGCTGGCGGGGGCGCTGGGGGCAAAGGGGCGCTGCGCGGACACGGCGGAGCTGCTCCTGCTGCTTCCGGGCGTCGAGGGCGCGGAGCTGCGCTACCGGCGGCCCGACGGCTCCTTCGCCCGCTGCGCCACCTCCACCAGCTCCGAGACCCTCCGCGCCCGTCTGAACGAGGGGGAGGGAGTGGAGGCGGTCTTCGCCTACGAGGACCCGGCCCTCAGCCGGCTTTCCCCCTATCTGATCGTCCCGGCGCACCGGAACGCCCCGCCGCGCATCGAGGCCGCCGTCAACCCCAACCCGGAGACGCTGATGCGCGCCTTCGGCATGAACAGCTATGTGGCCTCCGGCTACCGTGAGGGCGACGGCACCCGGGTCTACATCGACGACGAGAAGACCCTGCGCATCGCCGCCGACGGCACGGTGCGCTACCGCTGCGACGCAGCCGGGCGGGGCGGCAGCTCCGATGAGGAACTGGCGGCCTATGCCCTCCGACTGGCGCAAGAGTCGGTCGGCGCCCTCTGCGGGGACGCCCGACTGCGGTTCGTCGGGCTGCGCCGGGAAGGGGAGCTGGCAACGGTGGAGCTGGACTACGCCGTGCAGGGCGTGCCGGTGGAGCTGGCCGCCGGGCGCGCTGTCGTGCTGCGCTTCCGGAACGGGAGTCTGGTGACGGCCCAGCTGCTGCCCCGCAGCTTCCGGGCGTCGGCGGAGGCGGAGACGGTGCCCCCCATGCGCTTTGCCGCCGCCATCGCCGCGGCGGGGGAGGGCGGCGGGCTGCGCCTTTGCTATCTGGAACGCGGCGAGGGCTTTCGCTGCCTGTGGGTGAACTGCTGATGGAGACAAGACAACTGGAACGGATCATCCTGCTGATCCTGCTGCTGGTGAACGCGGTGCTGCTGGGCCTGCTCCTGGGGGACCGGGTGACGGAGGCATCGGCGGAGCGGGCGCGGGAGGAGATGCTGCGCCAGCTTCTGGCGGACAGCGGCATCGAGCTGGCCCCCGACCTGGATCTGGGCCAGGTCTCCCCCCACGGCTGCACCGTGGTCCGGGATCTGGAGCTGGAGGACCAGCGGATGCAGGGCATTCTGGGGGAGCATGTGCGCGCCGACGAGGGCGGCGGCATCTGGTATTACGGCAGCGAGCTCGGCAAGATCATGATGCACGGCACCGGGGAGCTGACCATCCTGCCCCTGGGGGAGACGGCGGAGCGCCGGGGCAGCGCCTGGGAGCAGTCTCTGGCCCTGCTGCGCGCCTCCGGCCTGGAGCCCTGGACGCCGCCGGGCCAGGACCCGACGGGGACGGACTTGCCCTTCTGCTGCTGCTGGAACGGCAGTCCGGTGTTCAACGCGGTGCTGACGTTCAGCTATGCCGGGGACAAACTGGAACTGGTGACGGGCACCACGGTGTTCCACCGGGAGACGGCCCGCAGCCCCGTCCGGGGCATGGATGCGGTGAGCATCCTCACCGCCTTTGCCGCCGCGGTGAAAAATCAGGGCCTCATCTGCTCGCGCCTCACGGAGCTGACGCCGGGCTATGAGATGAGCGTCGGCCTCAGCGGGGAAAGCGCCCTGGAGCCGGTCTGGCGGCTGGTAATGGATACGGGTGAATGCTATTTGAGCGCCGAGACCGGGCAAATTGTCAGACTGCAAGTCTGAGTTTTGTACAGTATGCCGAGAAAAACCCCGTGCTCGTCCGGGGCGGGGCTTTTTTTGGGCGCAAAACGCCCGGAAATCCATAATTTGATTGCTTTTTTTCCCGCACTGTGTTAAAATGATAAAACAATGGCAAGATTTGATATTATGTCTACCTGACCCGCAGCCGGCTCCTTCGGGAGCCGCAGGAGGAGGATGAAACGCTTGTATAAATATATCATCAAAGGCGGGAAACCCCTGCATGGCGAGGTGGAGATCTCCGGCGCGAAAAACGCGGCGGTGGCCATCATCCCGGCGGCCATGCTGGTGGACGGCGTATGCCGCATCGAGAATCTGCCCCAGATCAGCGACACGGAGAAGCTTCTGCGCATCCTGGAGCTGATGGGGGCCCAGGTGCGCTACGTCAGCCCCGGCACCGTGGACATCGACTGCAGCGGCGTCAGCCTTTCCGACCGCATCTTCCGCTACACCCGCTCCATCCGCGCCAGCTACTACCTGATCGGCAGTATGCTGGGCCGCTTCGGCAAAGCCCGCACCACCATGCCCGGCGGCTGCAACTTCGGCGTCCGCCCCATCGACCAGCACATCAAGGGCATGAAGGCCCTGGGTGCCACCATCGACATCGGCAAGGGCCTGATCCAGGCCGAGTCCCCGGAGGGGCGGCTGAAAGGTGCGCGCATCTACCTGGACAAAGTCTCCGTGGGGGCCACCATCAACGTGATGATCGCGGCGGCCACGGCGAAGGGCATGACCATCATTGAAAACGTGGCCCGGGAACCCCACATCGTGGACCTGGCCAACTTCCTGAACTCCATGGGCGCGGACATCCGCGGCGCGGGCACCGACGTGATCAAAGTCCGGGGCGTGGAGCGGCTCCACGGGGGCAGCTATTCCCTGATCCCCGACCAGATCGAGGCGGGCACCTTCATGACCGCCGTGGCCGCCGCCGGGGGCGAGGTGCGCCTGAACAACGTGATCCCCCGGCACCTGGAGTGCATCTCTGCCAAGCTGCGGGAGATGGGCGTGGCCATCACCGAGGGGGACGACTACATCGTGGTCCGCCGGGACTGCCCGCTGGAGCGCACCAATGTGAAGACCCTGCCCTACCCCGGCTTCCCCACGGACATGCAGCCCCAGATCTGCGTGGTCCTCTGCCTGGCGGCGGGCACCAGCGTCATCACCGAGGGCGTCTGGGACAACCGCTATCAATACGTCAACGAACTGAAAAAAATGGGCGCGGAGATTACCGTCAGCGGCAAGACCGCCGTGGTGGAGGGCGTCCGCAGCCTGATGGGCGCGCCGGTGGCCGCCCGGGATCTGCGGGCCGGCGCCGCCATGGTGGTGGCGGGTCTCTGCGCCGAGGGCACCACCGTCATCGAGGACGTGATCTACATCGAGCGCGGCTACCAAAACATCGTGGGCAAACTCCGGGCCCTGGGGGCGGACATCGCCGCCGTGTCGGAGCCGGACGAGCCGGGACGGATGCACCAGAGCAGCCAGGAGTCGGCCTGCTGATGCGCCTGACCACCTTCGCCAGCGGCAGCAGCGGCAACTGCGCCCTGCTGAGCATGGACGGGGTGCATCTGCTGCTGGACGCGGGCATCTCCTGCCGTCGCATCCGCCAGCAGCTGCGCCTGTCCGGCCTGGAGCCGGAAAGCCTCAGCGGCGTCCTCATCACCCACAGCCACCGGGACCACATCTGCGGCCTGGCCGTGCTGCTGCGCGCCTGTCCCCTGCCGGTGCTGGCCTCCCAGGGCGTGGCCCGGGAGCTGCGAAAAAAGAGCGTGGCGGGGGTGGAGCCCTGTCTGCGGGAGCTGCCCCTGGACACGACGACGGAATTCTCCGGTCTGCGCCTGCGCTGCTTCCCCACGCCCCACGATACCGCCTACAGCGTGGGCTGGCGGGTGGAGGGGAGCGAGTGCTTCGCCCTGGCTACGGACATGGGCACGGTGACGGAGCCGGTGCGCCGGGGACTCCTGGGGGCCGACGCGGCGCTCATCGAGGCCAACCACGACGTGGAGCTGCTGCGCTATGGCCCCTACCCGGTCTCCCTCAAGCGCCGCATCCTCTCCGACCGGGGCCACCTCTCCAACGCCGCCTGCGCCGCGCTGGCGCGGGAGCTGGAGGAGTCCGGCACGCGCTATCTGATTTTGGGCCACCTGAGCCAGGAGAACAACCGCCCGGAGCTGGCGCTGCGGACCGTGCGGTCTGCCCTGGGGGACGCGGCGGGGGTCTTCGTGGCTCCGGCCCAGGAGCGCCTGACCCTGGAGACGGAGGAGGCCCTGCCATGCTGCTGGTGAAGCTGCTGTGCGTGGGCCGTCTGCGGGAGCGCTATTACCGGGAGGCGGTGGAGGAATACCGCAAGCGCCTGGGGGCTTTCTGCCGCTTTGAGCTGGAGGAACTGCCCGAGGAGCGCCTGCCGGAGCAGCCCTCAAAGCGGGAGATCGACGCAGCCCTGGCCCGGGAGGCGGAGGCCCTGACCCGGCACATCCCCGCCGGAGCGGCGGTCTGCTGCTTCTGCGTGGAGGGAAAAGCCTTCAGCAGCGAGGAACTGGCCACGCAGCTCGGCCAATGGCGCGACGGAGGGCAGGGGAAGCTTTGCTTCGTCATCGGTTCCTCCAACGGCATTTCGGAGGACTTCAAACGCCGGGCGCAAGCGCGCCTGAGCGTATCGCGCATGACCTTCCCCCATCACCTGTTCCGGGTGATGGCTGTGGAACAGCTTTACCGCGCCTTCACCATCCTGGAGGGGATGCGGTATCATAAATAAGGACGGAAAGGGAGTTTGCATGGTGGAAAAGGAAAGCGCGTTCGGCTGGAGCGCCCCGCCGGGGGACTTGCAGCGGCGCTGGCCCAGGGACGAGGCCGGGGAGTTCGTGGCTCCGCGCTATCTCGCCACCCGGTCCAGCGTGGACATGGCGGACGTGTTTCTCATCAATCTGCTGGAGGCCTATGGCGTCCCCGTCCTGCGCAGCTATCCCGGGGACGGGGCCTTCGGCAAGGTGGTCCTGGGGATGAGCGGCACCGGTTCGGCGCTCTATGTGCCGGAGACCCTGTATGCAAAAGCGAAGGATCTGATGGAAGCGGATTTTGAATGGGAGGACAGCAATGACTGATTACAGAGCCGAATACCAGCGCTGGCTGGACAGCCCCGCCCTGAACGAGTGCGAGTGGAGAGAACTCAACGAGATCCAGAACGACGAAAAGGAGATCGAGGGACGTTTTTTTGCCCCCCTGGAGTTCGGCACCGCCGGACTGCGGGGTACCATGAAGGTGGGACTCCACCACATGAACGTCCACGTCGTCCGCCACGCGAGCCAGGCCTTTGCCAACGTGATCGCGGCGGAGGGCGCTGCGGCCCGGGCAGCGGGCGTGGTGGTCTGCTATGACTGCCGGAACAACAGTGCGCGCTTTGCCCTGGAGACGGCCTGCGTCATGGCGGCCAACGGCATCCACGTCCGCCTCTTCGACGCGCTGCGGCCCACGCCGGAGCTGTCCTTTGCCATCCGGCACTACGGGGCCCAGGCGGGCGTCAACGTCACCGCCAGCCACAACACGAAGGAATACAACGGCTACAAGGTCTACTGGTCCGACGGGGCCCAACTGCCCCCGGCCAAGGCCGCAGCCATCGCCGCCGAGATGGAGCGCATCGACATCTTCACCGGCTTCCGCAGCATGGAGCCCCAGGACGCCCAGGACCAGGGCCTGCTGGAGTATATCGGCGCGGAGACGGACGAGGCGTTTCTGGAGCAGGTGCTGGCCCAGGCCATCGACCACGAGGCCGTGGCCCAGGCGGCGGACAAGTTGAAAATCGTCTACACCCCCTTCCACGGGGCGGGCCACAAGCTGGTGCCGGAGGCCCTGCGGCGGCTGGGCATCCGGCAGCTCTTCCCGGAGCCGCAGCAGATGGTCATCGACGGCGACTTCCCCACCGTGGTCTCCCCGAACCCGGAGAACCCGGAGGGCTTCGCCCTGGCGGTGGAGCTGGCCCGGCAGGTGGACAGCGACCTGATCATCGGCACGGACCCGGACTCCGACCGCATCGGCTGCCTGGCCCGGCGGGGGGATGACTACCTGCCCATCAGCGGCAACCAGATGGGCGTGCTGCTGCTGGACTACGTGATCCAGGCCAAGCGGCGCACCGGCACCCTCCCGGAGCGGCCCGGCGCGCTGAAAACCATCGTCAGCACCGAAATGGCCCGGACGGTGGCGGAGCGCAACGGCGTCCACATCGAGGACACCTTCACCGGCTTCAAGTTCATGGCCGAGCGCATCGCCCAGTGGGAGAGCGAGGACAGCTTCCGTTATCTCTTCGCCTATGAGGAGAGCTACGGCTATATGATGGGCGACTACGTCCGGGACAAGGACGCGGTGACCGCCAGCATGATGGTGGCGGAGATGGCCGCTTATTACAGCGGCCAGGGCATGACCCTGCTGGACGCCATGGACGCCCTCTATGAAAAGTACGGCAACTACGCCGAGCGCACCCTGAACCTGGTGATGCCGGGGCTGGACGGCCTGAACCGGATGCGGCAGATCATGGACCGGCTGCGCCGGGAGCCCCTGGCGGAGATCGCCGGGGTGGAGGTGAACCGGGTCCGGGACTACCAGAACGGCAGCGTCAGCGTCCACGGCCTGGGCGTGGTGGGGGAGACCCACATCCGGGGCAGCAACGTCCTCTACTTCGAGTTGGCCGACGGCAGCAGCTTCATCATCCGGCCCTCCGGCACGGAGCCGAAGATCAAGATCTACCTGCTGGTCCGGGACGCCAGCCAGGCGCTCTGCCAGGAAAAGATCGCCCGCTATGCGGCCTTTGCCGAGACGCTGAAAGAGATCTGAACAGAGGCAAACCCATCGGAACAGATTCCGGCGGCGCTTCTCCCTCGCGGAGGGGTGCCGCCGGGTGCTTTTTGCCTGCCCCCGCGTCCTGTCCAATCGTGACAAAGAAAGCGGTCGCTTTTCTGCAAAAAATCTCCGTTTGGCACAAAATGTGTGCCCGACGGAGAAAATTGCTTGCTACACGGGGACATCTGTGTTAACATTTGGTTAATTTATTCGATGGCGGGTCCATCAACAGTTCTTTCGAAAATGGGGAGGATGCGTATGCAAGTGCTCAATGACATTGTAGGGTTCTTTACCGGGACCCTGAACACGGTGGCGTGGCTCTATATCTTTCTGCCCTTCGCCATCATCGGCGGCGTCTATCTGACCATCCGCACCGGCGCGGTGCAGTTCAGCCGCTTCGGCTATATGCTCCGCAACACCGTGGGCAAGATGTTCCGCTCCGCCAAGGCGGGGGCGGGCGAGGTGACGCCCCTCCAGGCGGTCACCACGGCCCTGGCCGCCACGGTGGGCACCGGCAACATTGTCGGCACCAGCCAGGCCATCGCCCTGGGCGGCTACGGCGCGGTGTTCTGGCTGTGGATCGCGGCCCTGGTGGGCATGGTCACCAAGTACAGCGAGGTCACCCTGGCGGTCAAGTACCGGGAGCGGGATGACAAGGGCGACTGGGTCGGCGGCCCCATGTATTACATTAAAAACGGCATGGGCAAGGGCTGGGGCTGGCTGGCCATCCTGTTCAGCCTGTTTGCCGCCCTGGCCAGCTTCGGCATCGGCAACATGAGCCAGGTCAACTCCATCACCGGCTCGGTCATCGGCGCGGTGCAGCAGTTCACCACGGTGCCCGAGGAGACCGCCGTCATCATGCGCTGGGTCATCGGCGGCGTGCTGGCCGTGCTCATCGGCGTCATCCTCATCGGCGGCATCAAGCGCATCGGCAGCGTGACGGAGAAGCTCATCCCCTTCATGAGTCTGCTGTACATCATCTTCACCCTGGTGGTCATCTTCGGCAACATCGGCAGCATCGGCGACGCCTTCGGCAAGATCTTCTCCACCGCCTTCACCCCCCAGGCCATGTTCGGCGCTTCCACCGGCATCGTGCTGCGGGAAACCATCGTCTGGGGTCTGCGACGCAGCGCCTTCTCCAACGAGGCGGGCCTGGGCTCCGCGGCCATTGCCCACGCCGCCACCAGCGAAAAAGACCCGGTCAAGCAGGGCCTCTACGGCATCTTCGAGGTCTTTGCGGACACCATCGTGATCTGCACTCTCACCGCCCTGACCATCATCATCAGCGGCGTGGACATCTCCTTCGGCGTGAAGCCCGGCAGCGAGCTGATCGTCAGCGCCTTCGCCACCGTCTTCGGCGGCAAGATCGCCGCCGTCTTCGTGGCCGTGGCCCTGATGCTCTTCGCTTTCTCCACCGTGCTGGGCTGGGCCCTCTACGGCACCCGCTGCGTCCAGTACCTCTTCGGCACCAAGGCGATCCTCTGGTACCGCATCCTCTTCGTCGCCGTGGCGGTGGTGGGCTGCGTCACCAGCATCGACGTGGTCTGGGACGTGGCTGACACCTTCAACGGTCTGATGGCGATCCCCAACTTCATCGCCGTCTTCGCCCTCAGCGGCGTGGTGGCCAAGCTGACCCGGGACCACTTCCGGGCGGAAAAGGAACTCAGAAAGTAAGCAGAAAACAAGGCAGAGGGCGTTCCCGGTCTGGGAGCGGCTATGTAAGGAAATATTGATTTTGTAAGGGACGATGCGGCTTTTTCGGAGGCTGCATCGTTTCTTTTTCTCAAGCGCTCAGCTTGGAACAATTGCGTTTCTAATGCCATTAGCACTAGGAATCATATTAATAAAAAAATAACAATAAATTTGCTAAGAAAGTTATTGACAAAAAACAGAAGTGTTTTATACTTCCAGTAGACGGTTTTTGCATGGCCATGCAGATCGAATCGTACTATTATTTTTTGGAAGATTACTTGTTTTTCATATGCTTCTAGCGGCAAAGGGGGGCGTTCCAAGGAGAAAATATTTTTTGTTTTAATCTTGACAGAAAATTTAGCTTTGTATTTAAATCAAGGAGGATAATAATGACTGAAATCAAAAAGACCATTTCTGTGATTTACATTCTTGCGATGGTACTTCTCCTAACCAGCGTTTTTGCAGTAACAACTTATCCTGTTTCGTTTTCTTTTAATACTGGATCGGGAAATGGATATGTTGATGGTGCTAGCAATGGTGTTTTTTATGATCTGGAAGAGGGTACCGCATCGATCCAAGTTAATGACACCTTGAGTTGTTATTTAGAAGGAACATATAGACTTACTCTATACAAGTATAGTTGGTTTGGTATGGGTACAAATTGTGGAACTATGGTTGCTACAGGGACTGGACCAAACATCTCTCACTCTGGCATCTACAACATTCCATCTGATGGGGATTATTACTTGTATGGAACTGGAGAGGGTGCATACCGCACATATGCGGCTGCCGGTTCTATTATTCAACAATGATTATATATGCACCGTTTGAAATAATAATATTGTCAATAATAGTATCGCCGATTGCCATTATTGCACTCAAAAGAAAATACAAGGGAACACAGTTAATTTCCGCTTTTGCTTTGGCAGCATACCTCGTGTTGATTTGCAAGTATTTCTTTTTCCCCATCATTCTGGACAGGGACATCATTTCTCAAGGTGGGAACACCGTACAATGCATCCCTTTCCTCCCATTTTTGGAGCAGATCCGAAGTGTGGGCTGGAAGCGGTTTCTGTACCAGACAGCGGGTAACATCTTGGCCTTTGTTCCGATTTCCTTTTTCCTCGCGCTGCTCTCTCCCCGGCTGCAATCCTTCCGACGCAGTCTAATCGCAAGCGTCAGCATATCGTTCTGCGTGGAACTGATCCAGTTGTGCATCAATCTGCTGACCGGCATTCCCAACAGGGTCGTAGATATCAATGATCTGATTCTGAACACCCTGGGCGGCATGATCGGGTATCTGGTCTATCGCCTTTGGCGTCGCCTGTTTGTCGACGGGGACGGTTTTCGCTGACAACTTTTTCCGCCCTTCTCGGCGGCGCGGGAAAAGCGTTTCGCTTCCGTCTTGCGTCCGGGCGCAGAGGATGCTATACTGGGCAGGCAAAAAAGAAACGGAACGCAGAGGAGAAAAGCGAACTATGGTTACGAAACTGTGCGGCCTCATCAACCGCTATTGGCATGTGGTCTGTTACCTGTTCTTCGGCGGCCTGACCACGCTGGTGAACTGGATCGTCTATTACGGTCTGCTGCTGTTGAACGTCAACGCGGAGCTGGCCAACCTCCTGGCCTTCGTGGCGGGCGTCTGCTTCGCTTTCGCCACGGAGCGGAAGACCGCCTTTGAAAGCCGCAGCAAGGGGAAGGAAGTGGCTCAGGAGGCCTGGAAATTCCTGCTGGGGCGGCTCGGCGTCTGGGGCATCGAGCAGATTCTGCTCACCGTGGGCCTGCACGCGCTGCACATCAACGAATACATCATCAAGATTCCACTGGCCGTCATCTCCGCCGTGCTGAACTTCATCTTCGGCAGACTGGTGGTGTTCCGCAAGGGCTCCGGCCGGGCCAGAGCAAAGCAGAAGCAAAGCTGAAAAATCGTCGCCCCGCCAAACGGCGGGGCGACGTGCGTATGGCGGGAGGGAGCATTACGCCTCCGCGTGATCCACGGAGTACATATGCTCGGCCAGGCAGAGCATCTTGTCGGCGTAGCCGCACTCGTTGTCGTACCAGCTAACGACCTTGACGAAATGCTCGTTCAGGGAGATGCCGGCCTTGGCGTCGAAGATGCTGGTGCAGGTCTCGCCCAGGAAGTCGGAGGACACCACGTCCTCGTCGGTGTAGGCCAGGACGCCCTTCAGAGAACCCTCGCTGGCCTCCTTCATGGCCGCGCAGATCTGCTCATAGCTGGCGGGCTTTTCCAGCACGGCGGTCAGGTCCACCACGGACACGTCGAAGGTGGGCACGCGCATACTCATACCGGTGAGCTTGCCGTTCAGGTCGGGCAGGACTTTCCCCACGGCCTTGGCCGCGCCGGTGGAGGAGGGGATGATGTTGCCGGTGGCGGTGCGGCCGCCGCGCCAGTCCTTGACGGAAACGCCGTCCAGCAGCTTCTGGGTGGCGGTGACGGAGTGGACGGTGGTCATCAGGCCTTCCTTGATGCCGAAGTTCTCGTGCAGGACCGTGGCGACGGGGGCCAGGCAGTTGGTGGTGCAGCTGGCGTTGCTGACGAAGGTCATGTCGGAGCTGTACTTCTCCAGGTTGACGCCGCAGACGAACATGGGGGTGTCGTCCTTGGCGGGGGCGCCCATGATGACGTGCTTGGCCCCGGCGTCGATGTGGGGCTGGGCCTTCTCTTTCGTCAGGTTCAGGCCGGTGCTCTCGCAGATATATTCCGCGCCCACTTCGCCCCAGGGCAGCTTGGCGGCGTCGCGCTCGCAGAAGCAGGGGATGGCCTTGCCGTTGACGATGATGTGGCCCTCGTCATGGCCGACTTCGCCGGGGAAGCGGCCGTGGACGGTGTCGTATTTCAGCAGATAGGCCAGATAGTCCGGGGTGCAGAGGTCGTTGATGCCGACAATGTCGATGCTGGGATGCTTCAGGCTGGCGCGCAGAATCATGCGGCCGATGCGGCCGAAGCCGTTGATGCCGACCTTCACGGAATTGGGAGTGGGCATGGTAGGTACCTCCATAATTGTAATAAAATAGTGTGCCGTTAGAGACGTATCATACGTCCGAAACAAGAACCATGACTTGTGCCTTTATTATAGCAAACTTTCGGAATTTGTAAAGGCGTTCCGGGCAAGATTTTCAAATATTTGCCAGAAACATCCGGCGGCCCGGCCTTGACGCGGCGCTTTGCCCCGCTCAGTGTATGCGCCGGAACGGGCATTTATTCGTTCATTTCAAAACCGCTTCGCTGGGTTTTGAAATGAGTCGTGCGGGAGTTTTGCGCTGCGCTCGCGCCCCCCCCCGTTGGGGGGCACTCCCTCCGCGAGAAAAATTTTTGCCGAAGCGAAGCCCCGGCAAAAATGGATTTGGACTTTCTTTCGCGCCTGCGGGCGCGAAACTCTGCGAGGCTTTGTTTGGGATGTGGGTTGGCGCTGAAAAAAGCAAAAGCCGCTCATGCGGCTTTTGCGGGAGTTCTTTCCTTTTTATTCGAGATGCTTGTCCACGCTGCGGGAGAAGCTGACGCCGTCCTTGTGGAGAAACACGTCCAGCTTGACCCGGTCGGCGCGCATGAGGCTTTGGGTATACTCATAGCACATGCCGCTCTCGTTGAAGGTGCGCCGCTGGACGGAGAAAGCGCAGCTTCCGCTGCGGCAGTTCAGCAGGGCGGCCTCCTTGGGCCCCATCATCACGGCCTCGTAGCTGTCCACCGCGTTGGCGGGGATGATGCCGACCTCGTAGAGCAGGCTGTAGAAGCTGTGGGTTTGGAGCAGCTCCCGGGTCAGGTTGGGGTAGATGAACTGGGGGTAGAAGCTGGTCTCCAGAATCAGCGGCTCCCCGTTCACGTTGCGGATGCGGGTGAAGCGGTAGACCCGGGTGTCCGGGCCGCTGAGCTCCAGCATCTTCACGATGTCCGGGGTGGGGGAGATGACCTGGTACTCGATCAGGGTGGAGGACGGGGTCATGCCCATGGAGCTGATTTCGCTGGTGAAGGAATAGACGTTTTCGGTGCGCCGACGCACCTTCGGCTCCGCCACAAAGGTGCCGCGCCCCTGCTTGCGGACCACCATGCCCTCGCTCTCCAGGGCGCCGATGGCCTGCCGCACGGTGGAGCGGGAGATGTCGAAGGTTTTGCAGAGCTCCGCCTCGCTGGGCAGCAGATCTCCGGGGGCCAGGGTCCCGGCGGAGATGTTGCGCTTGACGATGCTGACAAGCTGGGAGTAAAGCGGGATGTCGCTGTCCAGGGAGAGGGTGCTGAGCAGCACGGGGTTGCGTTCTGACATGTGGAAAACCTCCTCGCAGCCTGCCGGGCCATGCCCGACCCAGCCGTCGCAGACAGTCTATCACAGCCCGCCGGGTTTTGCAATCAAAACTTGTACGGTCAGGCATGAAACATCCTGACAAGTTTGCGCCTTTGCCGGAAATCCAAGCAAAAAAAACTTGACAATTTTTGTGTACTATGCTAATATTCTGGATTGCGTGGGCTTATTGCGCCCAATTACGCAAATCCAGAAGGAAAGGAGTCACAAATGCCTACTTTTAACCAGCTTGTCAGAAAGGGAAGACAGCAGCCGACCTTCAAGAGCAACTCTCCTGCCATGCAGAAGGGCCTGAACACCCTGCGCAACCGCGAGACCGACCTGCCCTCTCCCCAGAAGCGCGGCGTCTGCACCGCTGTGCGTACCGCCACCCCCAAGAAGCCGAACTCCGCGCTGCGGAAGATCGCCCGTGTGCGTCTGACCAACGGTTACGAGGTCACCGCCTACATTCCCGGCGTGGGTCACAACCTGCAGGAGCACTCTGTGGTCATGATCCGCGGCGGCCGTGTCAAGGACCTGCCCGGTGTGCGTTACCACATCATCCGCGGCGCGCTGGACGCCCAGGGCGTCAACGGCCGTATGCAGGCCCGCAGCAAGTACGGTGCCAAGAGACCGAAGGCCAAGAAGAAGTAAGTTCCCCAACAGCAAATTGCCCTGTTGTTTTACTATATATGTTATGTACGGAACACCGGGGCGCAGCGGGCACGAAGAACGTGTTCGAGTACCGTTGACATCATTTCATAATGAAGGAGGGAAGCATAGTGCCCAGAAGAGGTAATGTTCCCAAGAGAGAGATCCTCCCGGACCCTGTTTACAACAGCGTCCTGGTGACGAAGCTCATCAACAGCGTCATGCTGGACGGCAAGAAGGGCGTGGCCCAGAAGGTCGTGTATGACGCCTTCCAGATCATCGAGACCAAGACCGGCAAGAACGGTCTGGACGCCTTCACCGAGGCCATGAACAACATCATGCCCGAGCTGGAGGTCAAGGCCCGCCGCGTGGGCGGCGCCACCTATCAGGTCCCCATCGAGGTCCGTCCCGCCCGCCGTCAGACCCTGGGTCTGCGCTGGATCACCGGCTACGCCCGGAAGCGCGGCGAGAAGACCATGAAGGAGCGCCTGGCCAACGAGATCATGGACGCCTGCAACAACACCGGCGCGTCCGTGAAGAAGCGCGAAGATATGCACAAGATGGCCGAGAGCAACAAGGCCTTCGCCCACTTCCGCTGGTAATTTTCCCCTTGCGGGAGGTTTGGAGATCGAACAATGGCAAGAGATTTTTCGCTTGAAAAAACGAGAAATATCGGCATCATGGCCCACATCGATGCCGGTAAGACCACGACGACGGAGCGAATCCTGTTCTATACCGGCGTCAACTACAAGATCGGCGAGACCCATGAGGGCACCGCCACCATGGACTGGATGGAGCAGGAGCAGGAGCGCGGCATCACCATCACCTCCGCCGCCACCACCTGCCACTGGCGCGATCACCGCATCAACATCATCGACACCCCCGGCCATGTGGACTTCACCGTGGAGGTGGAGCGTTCCCTGCGCGTGCTGGACGGCTGCGTGACCGTCCTGTGCGCCAAGGGGGGCGTGGAACCCCAGTCCGAAACCGTGTGGCGTCAGGCCGACCACTACAATGTCCCCCGCATGATCTACATCAACAAGATGGACATCATGGGCGCGGACTTCTATCACGTCCTGGACATGATCCACGACCGGCTCAAGTGCAACGCCGTGCCCATCCAGCTGCCCATCGGCGCCGAGTCCAGCTTCCGGGGCATCATCGACCTGGTGGAGATGAACGCCCGGATCTACTACGACGAGCTGGGCAAGGACATGCGGGACGAGCCCATCCCCGAGGAACTGCGGGACAAGGCCGACGAGTACCGCATCGCGTTGCTGGAGGCCGTCTCCGACTTTGACGACGAGATCCTGGAGCGCTATCTGGAGGGCGAGGACATCGACCCCCAGGCCATCCGGGACGCCATCCGCAAGGCCACGGTCAGCGGCAGCATGGTGCCCGTCACCTGCGGCACGTCCTACAAAAACAAGGGCGTGCAGAAGCTGCTGGACGCCATCGTGGACTTCATGCCCTCCCCGCTGGACATCCCCCCGGTGAAGGGCACCAACCCGAAGACCGACGAGGAGACGGAGCGTCCGGCGGACGACAGCGCCCCCTTCAGCGCTCTGGCCTTCAAAATCATGACCGACCCCTATGTGGGCCGCCTGAGCTTTTTCCGCGTCTACTCCGGCACGCTGGAGACCGGCAAGACCGTGATGAACTCCACCAAGGGCCAGCGGGAGCGCCTCAGCCGCATCCTGCTGATGCACGCCAACCACCGGGAGGACCTGAGCATGGTCTATTCCGGCGACATCGCGGCGGCGGTGGGGCTGAAAAACACCACCACCGGCGACACCCTCTGCGACGAGAAAAACCAGATCGTGCTGGAGAGCATGGAGTTCCCGGAGCCGGTCATCCGCGTGGCCATCGAGCCCAAGACCAAGGCCGGTCAGGAGAAAATGGCCATCGCCCTGCAGAAGCTGGCGGAGGAGGACCCCACCTTCAAGACCTACACCGACCAGGAGACGGGCCAGACCATCATCGCCGGTATGGGCGAGCTCCATCTGGAGATCATCGTGGACCGTCTGCTGCGGGAGTTCAAGGTGGAGGCCAACGTGGGCCGTCCCCAGGTCAGCTACAAGGAGACCATCACCCGCTCCGCTACGGTGGACACCCGCTACGTCCGCCAGACCGGCGGCAAGGGCCAGTTTGCCCACGTCAAGCTGATGGTGGAACCCAACGAGAGCGGCAAGGGCTACGAGTTCACCAACAAGATCGTGGGCGGAGCCATCCCCAAGGAGTTCATCCCCTGCGTGGACCAGGGCGTCCAGGGCGCGATGCAGGCCGGTGTGCTGGCCGGCTATCAGGTCGTAGACGTGAAGGTGACGCTGCTGGACGGCAGCTTCCACGAGGTGGACTCCAGCGAACTGGCCTTCAAGATCTGCGGCTCCATGGCCTTCAAGGAGGCCTGCGAAAAGGCGGGCCCCACCCTGCTGGAGCCCATTATGAAGGTGGTCGTCACCTGCCCGGACGACTATATGGGCGACGTGATGGGCGACATGAACGCCCGCCGCGGCATGATCCAGGGCACCGAGGTGCGCCCCGGCGCGGCGGAGATCACCGCCAACGTGCCCCTGAGCAGCATGTTCGGCTACGCCACCGACCTGCGCAGCCGCACCCAGGGCCGCGCCAACTATTCCATGGAACCCAGCCACTACGTCGAGCTGCCCCGCAGCCTCCAGGAGAGCATCATCAGCGGCAGAGGACGTTAAAAATTCCTGTTGCAAAAGACCGCCCAATACGGTAAAATCTAGCTATTGGAACACAACTGAAAAATCTTACCTACTATATTAAGGAGGATGTACCACCATTGCAAAACAGATGTTCGACAGATCCCTTCCCCACGTCAACATTGGCACCATCGGCCACATCGACCAC
>JAFXXH010000068.1 GCA_017542425.1 Oscillospiraceae bacterium
ATCATCAGTATGCGCAGCAAATCTTCCGGAGTCTCAATATAATCCCCTCGCCGCGTAAACGCTTTCAGCTCTCTGGCCTTCTGTTCCCAGCCTTCCGGAAAATATCTCGTTATCGGCTCCATATTGGTATACATGGCTTTCACCTCATCACCATGATACCACATAAATTATGTTAACTTCAAGCTTTTTAGCTTAACGCCTATGCCCGCTGGGGGAAGGAAAGGACGGCTGCGAATTCGCCGGATGTGGCAGCTAGCCTTTGGTGCTGCTGCGGAACGTCGGGGACGACGTTCCCTACAATAAAATGCTGCAAATTCGCCGGAGGTGGCGGCTTGTCTTCCGTGCTGCTGCCGGGGCGTCGGGGACGCCGCCCCCTACGATGAAATGCTGAAATGCTGCGATTTCGCCGAACACGCGACGAAACCGCAGCATTCTTCCGGGGCCACCCGCGGGCTTACGCCGCCCTTCTCAAGATCGACGCATTCCCTATGGTTTCACGCCCGTATCTCACCGCAGGAGGCCCGTCCCCCCTGCCTCCAACTCACTTCGCGTTCCGCTCCGCCGCCTCGATCACATGTCTTGCCAGCACCGCCGTGGTCACCGCGCCTACGCCGCCGGGGACCGGGGTGATGGCTTTCACGATGCCCTCCGCCTCGTCGAAGCGCACGTCGCCGCGCAGGGCGCCGTCGGGTCCCGCGTGGATGCCCACGTCCACGACGATCTGACCGGGGGCCAGGCTCTCCGCGCCGATCAGGCCCTCCCGGCCCGCCGCGACGACCAGAAGCTCCGCCTCCCGGCAGCGGGCCGCCAGGTCCTTTGTCCGGGTGTGGCAGACCGTCACCGTGGCGTTTTTTTGCAGCAGCAGCATGGCCACGGGGCGGCCGATCACCGGGCTGCGGCCCACCACCGTGGCGCGCAGACCGCTCAGGTCCACGCCGCTGCCCTCCAGCAGGGCCACCACCGCCTCCGCCGTGCAGGGGGCGAAGCCGACGCCCGCGCCGGAATAGACGAAACTCTGCGACGCCGCCGTCATGCCGTCCACGTCCTTTTCCGGGCGCAGGGCCGCGCAGGCCGCCGCCTCGGCTGTCCGATCCGGCAGGGGACGCAGCAGCAGACAGCCGTCGATGCCCGCGTCCGCGTTGACGGCTTCAATGGCCGCCAGAAGCTGCCCGGCGGAGCAGTCCTCCGGCAGGGCCAGGGTCTGCACCGCCACGCCGGCGCGCTCGCAGCGCCTGGCTGCGGCGCGCTCATAGGCCAGGTCGTCGGCCCGCTCCCCCACGCGCAAAATCGCCAGGGTGGGCGTCACGCCCAGTTCCGCCAGGGCCGCGCTGCGTGCGGCCAGCTCCGCCGTCATGGCCGCCGCCACGGCCGCGCCTTTCAACAGCTCCGCCATCATTTGTCCCTCCCGTATACGTCCATAAAAATTTCATCCGCCAGCGCGCCGAACGAAGCCAGGCGCGCCGCCACATGGGCCTCCGTGGCTTCCGCCCAGGCCCGGTCGCGCATCAGCCGCGTGTTCACCCGCACGTTGGCCGCCGCGCCGTAGAGCGCCCCCCGGCAGAGGGCCGCCCCCGTGGCCGCGTCCGAGACCGCCAGGCGGCTGCCCTTGTGGGCAAAGTCCCGCTGCAAGGCGATGGCCTCGCAGCACAGCTCCAAAATCTCCAGCGGCACGGCGGCGGCGCGGCGGAGGCAGCGCTCCAGCACCGCCTCCCGCTCCGGGTCGTCCCTGGGGATGCCGTAGGCTTTCGCCAGGGGCGCGAAGGCCTCCGCGTCCCGCTCCACGCAGTCCAGCATCCGGTCCCGCAGCGCCCCGGCCCGCACCAGCAGCGTGCGCATCTCCGCCTCCACCGCTGCGTAGGTCTTTTTCCCCACGGTGAGTTCCCCCACCATGCACCCCAGTGCCGCCCCCAGGGCGCCCGCCAGCGCGCTGGCCCCGCCGCCGCCGGGGACCGCGCTTCTGGAGGCCAGCGCGTCCGCAAATTCTTTCAGACTTTGCTCCAACAGCTCCGCCATATGCGCTCCTTCTTCCGCCCGGGTTCCAGGCGGCTGCGTAATTTGTGTCAGTATAACACAGTTCCGTCAAAAAAGCCATGTGCCTTTTGAATGGCACATGGCTTTTTTGGGCTGATTTTTTGGTTTTCTCAGTAGTTTTCGCAGCGCAGCTCGAAATATGCCTGGGGATGGGCGCAGACGGGGCAGACGGCGGGGGCTTCGGTGCCCACGATGATGTGTCCGCAGTTCCGGCACTCCCAGACCTTGACGGAGCTCTTTTTGAAGACCTCCTGGGCCTCCACGTTGCGCAGCAGGGCGCGGTAGCGCTCCTCGTGGGTCTTCTCGATGGCGGCCACCATGCGGAAGCGGTGGGCCAGCACCGGGAAGCCCTCTTCCTCGGCGGTCTTGGCAAAGCCCTCATACATGTCCGTCCACTCGTAGTTCTCGCCGTCGGCGGCGGCGCCCAGGTTCTGCGCCGTGTCGCCGATGCCCTCCAGCTCCTTGAGCCAGAGCTTGGCGTGCTCCTTCTCGTTCTCCGCCGTCTGGGTGAAGATGGCGGCGATCTGCTCAAAGCCCTCCTTCTTGGCGGTGGAGGCGAAGTAGGTATACTTGTTGCGCGCCTGGCTCTCCCCGGCGAAGGCCGCCCAGAGGTTCTGCTCGGTCTGCGTTCCCGCGTACTTGTTTGCCATGTTGTGTTCCTCCTTGTCGTTGGGGTTTGGATTGTTGGTTTACCCCCAGCATAGCAACGATTTCCAAAAAAAGCAAGTGTTATTCCTTTGACAGGGTGGAAGCAGGGGACATCACGCCATCAGACTCTCCTGGAGCCTTGTGAGCCATTTGGTGTCATCGTTTTCAAACCGTTCCAGAAATTCATAGAAGTTCGTGCTGCATGGCGTCGTGTCCCCAAACTGAATCGCCTCGACGCGCCGCTTCATGTCCCCATAGCTGCGCCGGAAGATTTTGCCGCAAATCTCCCTGATCTGATCTTCATGGGCGTCGTAGTTCCGGACGCCTGTCAGGCGCTCGATCACGGCGGCATTGGTCTTCTTCCCCTGATTTTTCAGTTCGACATCGCCGAAGTGCGACAGGATGATCTGCATCGTGCATGGGTTGGCAAAGATGATGAGTTTGTCCGCAGCGTTCTTCTTATCCAAAAAGCTGTTGAGTTTCCGCTTGATTTCCGCATACTCCCGATAGGGCGCTTTGTCGGTATCGCAAAACACCAGGACGATTTCATATTTGTCGTTTTGAAACGCATCCTGAAATCGCGCCGGAATGTTGGACGCGCTCTTTGCGTTGAGCGGAAAAAAGGCGTAGGCGCTGTTCCAAACACGCAGTTCCAGCAGCCGATTGAAATAGAAATAATCCTCCATGCCCTCGCAGATTACGCATACCCTGTGTGTTTTGCTCAGAGGCGGCAGCCTAGCCATCTTGCGTCACCTCCAGCAGGGACTCGAAGAGGTCCGGCTCCGGCAGCGCGCCGAACGCGCCCTTCCGGTATTTCTCGATCAACGTGGAACTCCCCCGCACCCCCGTTTTCTCCGTTGTAAACTCCGCCAGAGAATACAGATAGGCGTCTTCCCGGTCCTTGTGCGTGAACCAGATCTGCTCTTTTCGGAACAGGGTCCGACAATCCATCAGAGAAACGTCGTGGACGGTTGCGATCAGCTGCGCATGACGATTCAATTCATTGTTGAACAGCGCGATGATAGCCCTGGTCAGCCGGAAGTGCAGGCTGCTGTCCAGTTCGTCGATCACCAGAATCCGCCCGTTTTCCAGGGCGTCCAACACATAGCTGGCCAGCGCCGCCATCTTCTTTGTTCCGGTCGAGTCAAACATGATGCTGGGCACGGTCACGCCCTTGTAGACGGACGCCAGATGCAGCATTTCTATCAGCGGCGCACCGATCGGCGGCAATTGCTCCTGCGTTTTTCCGTCTGCGGCGCTTTGCGCATCCTGTATGAGCCTGAATTCCTCATCGGTCAGATACTTGAAGTTATCCAGGTACAGATCCGCGTTCCGCACAAAGTTTGCGACCTTCCGCTGTTTTTCCTCCGACGCTTTCAGCATTTCGATGGTCTTTTTCATCGGAATCCGGTTCATGTCCACGAGATCGAGCCGGGAAGCAAAGGCAATCATCCGGTCTTTGATCCGTTTCAAACAGGGAAAGGCCTCCGTGTCCACCAGATAGACCAGAATGTTGTTTCGCGCCGCCACAAGCATGGCCGCGGCCAATCCTGCATCTTCCGCGGCGTAGCGTTTTTTCAGGCTGTCCCGGACAAACAGGTCGGTCGTTTTTACATTCTTGTGTTTGTCCCGGCTGATTTCGGCAAAGCGTTCATAGACATATTCCCGTTTTCTGACATCATATTGGAACGCGAAGAGGTTTTCCGCTCCCCCTTCCAGAAAGGAGACGGACACCTCCACAACCGGATCGTCGGAAAAAAGATTGCTCTGCAGCGCGCCCCCTTGTCCCAGCATAATGCCTTTCAGCGCTTTGAGAATGTTGAAAAAGTTCGTTTTTCCTGAGTTGTTCGGGCCAAACAGCACCGCAGTCTTCAAAACATTGACGCCCTCCGCCGCTGCCACGTTGTTGGGAAAGCGCTTGTAGTGCATGTTGGCCTGCATGGTAAACTCGACTTCGGAATGATAAATGAAACAGTTGCTGACCTTCAGCGATAACAGCATTCTGCACCCCTCCCTCCGCTCCTATTATAGCAGGAAAAATTTTTTATGCAACATCTTAGCACAAAAAATTATAACCCGCAGAACAGCCCCTTGCAGCGGCAAAACGCACGGGCGAAGCGCGGGATTTCCCGCCCCTTGACTTTCCTCCCGTCCCCCTCTATACTTTTCCCATCTTTGCAAACCGGGAGTGACGGGACATGGAACAGAGCGCGGCAGTGTACGAGGCCGGGACGGTGGACGTGGCGGTGATCGGCGCGGGGCACGCGGGGATCGAGGCGGCGCTGGCGGCGGCGCGGCTGGGGATGGAGACGGTGATCTTCACCCTGAACCTGGACGCCGTGGGGAACATGCCCTGCAACCCGGCCATCGGCGGCACGGGCAAGGGGCATCTGGTGCGGGAGATCGACGCCCTGGGCGGGGAAATGGCCAAAGCGGCGGACCGGGCGGCCATTCAATACCGGATGCTGAACCGGGGCAAGGGCGCGGCGGTCTGGTCTCTGCGTGCCCAGTGCGACCGGCGGCGCTATCAGGAGCTGATGAAGCACACGCTGGAATGTCAGCCCCGGCTCCGGCTGCGCCAGGCGGAGGTGCTTGGCATCGAGACCGAGGCGGGCCGGGTCTGCGCCGTGGTGACGGCGGCGGGGGCGCGCTGGCGCTGCCGGGCCGCGATTGTCGCCACCGGGACCTATCTCCGGGGGCGGACGGTGATGGGGGAGCTGATCCGCGCCTCCGGGCCGGACGGCCTGGCGGCGGCGGAGGGGCTCAGCGACTCCCTGCTGGCCCTGGGGCTGCGGCTGCGGCGCTTCAAGACCGGCACTCCGCCCCGGGTCAACGGGCGCAGCGTGGACTACGCCGCCATGACCGTGCAGGAGGGGGACGCGGAGATCGAGCCCTTCTCCTTCTCCACCGACCCGGCGGGACTGCGCAACCGGCGGGTCTGCTGGCTCACCTGGACGAACGCGGAGACCCACGCGGTCATCCGGGAGAACCTGGACCGCAGCCCCCTGTACGCCGGGGTCATCCAGGGCGTCGGCCCCCGCTACTGCCCCAGCATCGAGACGAAGATCGTCACGTTCCCGGACAAGGAGCGCCACCAGCTTTTTGTGGAGCCCATGGGCCTGGAGACGGAGGAGCTGTACATTCAGGGCTTTTCCTCCTCCCTGCCGGAGGAGGTGCAGCTGCGGATGCTGCGCACGCTGCCGGGGCTGGAGCGGGCGGAGATGATGCGCTCGGCCTACGCCATCGAGTACGACTGCGCCGACCCCACCCAGCTGCGCCCCACCCTGGAGGTCCGGGCGGTGGAGGGCCTCTACGGGGCCGGGCAGTTCTGCGGCTCCAGCGGCTATGAGGAGGCGGCGGCCCAGGGCCTGGTGGCCGGGATCAACGCCGCGCTGAAGCTGAAAGGGGAGATGCCCCTGATTTTGCGCCGCAGCGACGGCTACATCGGCACCCTGATCGACGACCTGGTGACCCGGGGCACGGAGGAACCCTACCGGATGATGACCTCCCGGACGGAATACCGCCTGCTGCTGCGGCAGGACAACGCCGACGAGCGCCTGTGCGCCATCGGGCATCGGGTGGGCCTGGTCAGCGCGGCGCGTCTGGCGGAAGTGGAGGCGAAATACGCCGCCGTGGCGCGGGAGATGGAGCGGCTGGAGCGCACGGGCCTGGGGCCGAGCCCGGCCCTGAACGACTTTCTGTGCGCCCGGGGCACCGCCCCGATCCGCGACGGGGCCACCCTGGCGGAGCTGCTGCGCCGCCCGCGCATCGGCTACGCGGACCTGGCTCCCTTCGACCCGGAGCGCCCCGATCTGCCCGGCCCGGTCTGGCGGCAGGCGGAGATCCGCATCAAGTATGACGGCTACATCCGCCGCCAGCTGCGGCAGGTGGAGGACTTCGCCCGGCTGGAGGCGCGGCCCTTGCCGGAGGGCATCGACTACGCCGCCGTGCCGGGGCTGCGGCTGGAGGCCCGGGAGAAGCTGGCCGCGCTGCGCCCGGAGTCTCTGGGCCGGGCGGGCAGGATCAGCGGCGTCAGTCCGGCGGACCTGGCCGCCCTGATGGTCTGGCTCTCCGCCGGGGAAAAACCCGACAAATCGACCAAAGGTGATTGACAAGACCCCGGCGGCTATCGTATAATTTGCGAGAACCGTACCGTGTGCGCGGATATTTTGACAAGAGAGGAGTTTTTTTATGTTCTACCCTTATTCCAGAGGCGCGAGCACGTTTGAAGTCATGCTCTACATCGCGCTGGCGCTGGCCGTCATCGCCACCGTCGCCGTCTGCTATTTCATCCTGCCCAAGAGCAAGGCCAACCACGCCAACGCCTACATCGCCAAGGCCCACGACGTGGTCAACTTCAAGAGCCTGCTGATCGACAAGCTCATCAAGGTGCTGTACATCTTCTCCACCTGCTTCGTGGTCCTCTTCGCCATCTTCGAGCTCTTCGCCGGGCTGCCCTTCCTGTGGTTCCTGGTCCTCCTGATCGGCGGGCCCATCCTGATCCGGCTGCTCTACGAAAGCTTCATGCTCTTCGTCCTCCTGACCCAGAACGTCATCGAGATCAACAAAAAGCTGGGCGGCAAGCCCGTAGAGCCGGAAGCCCCGGAGCTGCCCGCCGTGCCGCGCATGATCTACTGCACCCAGTGCGGGACGCAGTTCGACGCCAACCAGGGGGTCTGCCCCAACTGCGGGACGAAACTGTAAGCGTAGATCGAAGGACATATTGACGCCCCTCTTCCGTGCGGAAGGGGGGCGTTTTTGCGGGGCGGGGTTGATTAGTCTTTGTTGGTAAGCAGCTTAATGAGCGCGAACGGAATTAAAATCCAGCCAAGAAGCGTGCCCCAAATGACTCTCTGTAAGAAAATGGTGGTTGCCGAGCCAAAAACGACTTTATCCGCCCAGAGCGTCCTTCCAACAGCCCAGTAGCCAGCTGCCATATACAAAAGCAAAATAACCATCGAATCGTCCTCCTCTTTTTTGTCATAAGTGATGTAATCCGCCGCGTGTTCAGTTTCAGCTTGCTGATTGCATTATGTATTGTCGTCTTTAACACGTCAATAGCGTGTTTAAGATTATTTTGTTTTGCCGCCTTTTGGGTATACTGTTTACAGGCGGTGATGACGTTGCAAACGATTTTCGATAATTCCGGGAGAATGGAGAACTTGGCTTATGCAATTGGTTATTATCGCAAGAAAAAAGGCTATTCACAAGAGCAGCTTGCCGAAAGAGTTGGAATTAGCCGCCAGCATCTTGCGTCCATCGAAGCGAGAGGCATGAATCGTGGGTTGTCCTTGGAATTGCTTTTCAACATATCTACGGTATTGGATGTAGAGCCTTATATGCTCCTCAAATTCAAAATCGAACCGTGAACGGCGTCGAGATCAACAAAAAGCTGGGCGGCAAGCCCGTAGAGCCGGAGGCCCCGGAGCTGCCCGCCGTGCCGCGCATGATCTACTGCACCCAGTGCGGGACGCAGTTCGACGCCAACCAGGGAGTCTGCCCCAACTGCGGGACGAAACTGTAAGCGCAGATCGAAGGACATATTGACGCCCCTCTTCCGTGCGGAAGGGGGGCGTTTTTGCGGGGCGGAGCCTTTGCTCCCACGCCACGTTTTCCGTGTTCCCATCTTGATAAAGATGCTCTGTTTTGGTATGATGTACCAAATCAAAGCCATTTTTCACGGGGGGAGGGCGAGCCTGTGGAACAAGAACGTGAAAAAAGAGATGCATAAGTCCAGGCGGAACATTCTCGTCACATGCATCGCGTTCGCGCTTCTCTTTGCCCTCATCGGGACCTGGGTCATCCACCATGCATACTGGCACAGTTTTTCTACAGAGAAGTGGGTAGCCTACCCGAACAGACGGGCCGACATGACGGGCGATCTGTTCCATACCCATGAACTGGTCGGTATGTCCAGGGAACAGATCCGGGCCTTGCCGGGCCGGGAGGAGACCCGTTCCGTTCCCTTTCCCCAGGAAAACCGGCTGGTCTATTGCCTGGGCAGAGAGAGGACATTCACAGACCGGGAATGGCTGCTGATCGACTTCGATTCTGATTCCGTCAGCGAATATACCATTATGATGGACTAGCTTTGTTTGTCAGGAGGCCCTGCACATGATTGATCTGAACCACCTGGAACAATACCGGGAAAACAACCGCATCGAGGCCAAGAAAGCGCTGGGCGGGCTGCCGCACAGCATTTGGGAGACTTACTCGGCCTTTGCCAACACCTTGGGCGGGATCATCCTCCTGGGCGTGGAGGAACACCCCGACAAGTCCCTGCACGCCGTGGCATTGCCGGACCCGCAAAAGCTGGTCAAGGAATTTTGGGACATGGTGAACAACCCCAACAAAGCCAGCGTCAACATCCTGAGCAGCCGCCATGTCCGCGTGGAGACGGCGGACGGGAAGCCCATCGTGGTCATTGAAGTCCCCCGGGCCCAGCGGTACTACAAGCCGGTCTATGTGGAAGGCAATCCGGTCTCCGGCACCTATCGCCGCAACGGAGAGGGCGACTACCACTGCACGGAGGAAGAACTGCGCGCCATGTACCGGGACGCCAGCTTCAAAACCCAGGATATGCTGGTGCTGGACGATATGGACGAGACCGTGTTCTGCCCCGACAGCGTCCGCGCCTATCGGCAGCGGATGCTCCTGTCCCGTCCGAACCACGTCTGGGAGCAGTTGGACGACCGGGACTTCCTGATGAAACTGGGAGCGATGGGGCTGGGCGAGGACGGAAAGCCCCATCCTACGGCGGCGGGGCTGCTGATGTTCGGATATGAGTATGAGATCGTGCGGGAATACCCGCAGTATTTTCTCGATTACCGTGAGGAATACGACGACACCCACCGCTGGACGGACCGGATCATCTCCTCCTCCGGGGACTGGAGCGGCAACCTCTTTGACTTTTTCTATCGGGTCTATAACCGGCTGCAACTGGACCTCAAGACGCCCTTTGAACTGGTGGGCGGTTTCCGCGTGGACGATACGCCGGTTCACAAAGCCGTGCGGGAGGCGCTGGCCAACTGCCTCATCAACGCGGACTACTATGGCCGTCGGGGGCTGGTGGTGGTTCGAACGCGCAGCCTCATCACCCTGTCCAATCCGGGGGACTTCCGCATCGAACTGGCCGACGCCCGCTCCGGCGGCATTTCCGACCCCCGCAACGGAGCGCTGATGAAGATGTTCAACCTGATCGAAGTGGGCGAACGGGCCGGCAGCGGCATCCCCAGCATCTTCCATGTGTGGCGGCAGCAGGGCTGGGATGAGCCGCACATCACGCAAAGTTTTTCCCCGAACCGTATCACGTTATCGTTACCTCTGGGTGAAAGTGACGATAAAAAAGTGACGACAAAAAGTGACGGCAAACGGGCGCATCAGAAATCCGCCGCGCAGAAGGCCCTGATGATCGACTACCTGACCGACCACGCAGTTTGCACCGCCGCAGACCTGGCCGCCCTGCTCGGCGTGACATCCTCCAGGGCAAAAAAACTGATTTATGAACTCATAGCGGAAGAGATCCTCGTCGCGGAGGGGAGCAACCGCAATCGGAGGTATCGGCTGAAAGCATAATTGCGCGGCAAACGGCATTGCAGCCCGGCGCGCCGGACAGGGGGGGAGACGGCTGCGAATGCGCCGGACGTGATGCGTGGCGTTTGGCGGCTGCTGCCGGGCCCGGCTATGGGCTGACGCCAGCCCCTACAGGCGGGCGTCCATGCTGTTGCGGATTCGCCTAAGGTCGGCGGATATCGGGGCGTTTCCTGCCGGAAGGGGCAAGTCCCTTCCCTACATCGTGTGGATGATCCATCATAGGACACCGTATCTTGTAGGGAGGGGGGCTTGTGTCAAGACCCACATGGTTTACAGATTGTGCAAACACATGGTTTACACATGGGGGTCACAAATTCCTGCAAAATGATTTGGAAGGAGGGCGTAGCCCGACTGGAAAATCATTTTGCAGGCCGCGCTTCCAAA